>JANQHA010000125.1 GCA_028282865.1 Oligoflexales bacterium | reverse complement strand
ATGTGATCTTCAATAAAAGTTGCAATAAAGTAATAGCTATGATCGTAGCCTGGCTGTAGGCGTAGCTCTATTTTGTTGCCGCTTTCATGACAGGAGTCTACTAGCGATCTGGGCTTAAGCTGATTTTCTAAGAACTCATCTTCATCGCCTTGATCAACCAAAATTTCAATACTGTTAGCATCTGCATTTTTAGCAAGTATGTGTGCATCATATTGTTCCCAGTCTTTTTTTTCATCTCCGAGGTATTTGCTGAAGGCCTTGATACCCCAAGGAACCTTTGATGGTGCGCATATTGGTGAAAACGCTGATACACTAGCGTAAGATTTCGGGTTCCTAAAGGCGATTGTAAGCGCTCCGTGGCCTCCCATCGAATGCCCAGATATTCCCTTTATATTGTTGACAGGAAACTGGCTCTCAATGAGAGCAGGTAACTCTTTAGATATATAAGAATACATATTATAATTTTTTGCCCACGGCTGTTGAGTGGCATCGACGTAGAAACCAGCGCCAGTTCCAAAATCCCAGTGGTCATCTTCTCCTTCAATATTACAACCGCGTGGGCTAGTATCCGGAGCCACGATCGCAATTCCTAGCTCGGCTGCTATTCGTTGCGCTCCAGATTTAGTCATGAAATTTTGGTCGGTGCAGGTTAGTCCGGATAACCAATAAAGAGTAGGTACATTGGATTTGCTGGTAAGTTGGGGGAGGTATATACTGAATCTCATTTCACAATTGCATGCTGTCGAAGGATGGCTGTACGATTCAATGACTCCGCCAAACGTTTTGCTTTTAGAAATAAGTTTCACGTCGTAGCTCCTAGGTTAAAAGTGAATGATGGACCGGATACTTTTTCCTTGTTTCATCAGATCGAAGGCTTCATTGATTTGGTCCAGTTTTAAGTTATGCGTCACAAAGTCGTCTATGTTGATTTCTTGGGACATATATTTATCGACATAGTATGGAAGTTGACTACGTCCTTTAACGCCTCCAAATGCTGAGCCTTTCCAGACTCTGCCAGTGACTAATTGAAAAGGTCGAGTAGATATCTCCTCTCCAGCGCCAGCGACGCCAATTATAATCGACTGCCCCCACCCTTTGTGACAGCACTCAAGGGCTGAGCGCATTAGATCGGTATTGCCGACACACTCAAAGCTATAATCTACTCCACCGTTGGTCATTTGAACTATGACGTCTTGAATAGGTTCTTGATAATTATTCGGGTTGATGCATTCAGTTGCTCCTAGTTTCTTTGCGAGGTCAAATTTCTCTGGGTTGGTGTCGATGGCTATAATCTTTTTTGCCTTCGCTATAGTGGCGCCTTGGATACAGCTAAGCCCGATTCCGCCACACCCAAAGATTGCAACAGAAGAATCAGGCTCTACCTTTGCAGTGTTTAAAACAGCTCCGATCCCCGTCGTTACTCCGCACCCTAACAAACAAACTTTATCCAGCGGAGCTGCGGGGTTGACTTTGGCTAAAGATATCTCTGGAAGAACCGTATATTCTGAGAAGGTCGAGGTGCCCATGTAATGGTGTAACTTTTTACCGTTTAATGAAAAGCGTGAAGTGCCATCAGGCATCAGACCTTTCCCCTGAGTCGATCGAATGCTTTGGCATAAATTGGTTTTTTGGGATTGACAAAATCGACAATCACCACACTCTGGGACATAAAGGGGAATTACGTGGTCTCCTGTTTTCAGGGTTGTGACTCCTTTACCAACCTCTTCTACAACGCCACCGCCTTCGTGACCTAAGATAGATGGGAAAATTCCTTCTGGGTCTTTGCCTGATAGGGTAAAGGCATCTGTATGGCAGACACCGGTTGCGACAATTCGAACTAGCACCTCGCCCTCTTTTGGCCCTTCGACCTCAACCTCGGTCACTTCTAACGGTTGCCCGGCGCTAAATGCTACTGCAGCTCTTGACTTCATTCGACTATTCCTTAGTAAGTTTCAGTAGATTTTCCCAATCAAAATATGGATCACCAAATGCGATGAAATTTGGATTGGTTAATTTCTCTTTATTATACTTAAGAACCTTCCCAGATAGGTCTATCATCTGTCCGCCAGCTTCGGCGAGGATACAGTGAGCAGCAGCTGTGTCCCACTCTGATGTCGGGAATTTTCTAAGGTAAAAATCTGCTCGACCTTTTGCTAAATGGCATATCTTTCTCGAACTTCCCATGGCGGTAATTTTTACACCGGGTATTTCAGACCTAATCTTATTTAAGTGAACTTCCTTAGCACTATTGCTAACAAAACACCGCAGCTGATCGTGGTTGCTATCCATAGGTTTCATTTCTATAAGTGTTAGGTCATCTTTTTTTTGATAAGCACCTTGCCCAGTAGCTGCAAAAAAAAGCTCGTTATATATCGGAGCACAAACTACTCCCATAATTGGCTGGGACTCATACACAAGGGCAACATTTACGGTAAAGTCACCGGTACCTTTTATGAACTCTTTGGTTCCGTCAATGGGATCAACTAACCAAAAGTGCTGCCAGGTTGATCTTTCCGCGAAGGGTGCCGTTGGGCTTTCTTCTGAAATGATAGGAAAATTCGGGTCAAGTTTGCTTAACCCATCTTGGATAATCTGATTGGCCATCTCATCTGCTATGGTAAATGGCGATCCATCCTGCTTGCTTACAGTCCTATAGTCTTTTGACTCGTAGATTTCTTTGGCAATTTGGCCCGCTTCTTCGACGATTGAGATAACCCTAGCAAGTGTCGCGCTTAAGTCAAAATTAAAGGGATTTTGATTTTTCTTTGCCAATAACGACCGCTTTCAGTAGGTTCAAGAAGCACGGATTAAAACAGAATCCAATATCTGCTTCAAGAAGAAGAGTGAATTTTGGTAGGAATTTATGATATCAGTCGATGAATCTAAGGAACCTAATGAAAATGCTGGCATTTTTGGTCTGGATGTAGACTATCAACAATCTAAATTAGTGTTGATCCCAGCACCGTGGGAAGGAACAGTCTCCTATGGAACTGGAACAAAAGGTGCGCCAGAAGCTATTTTACGAGCATCTCATCAATTAGATCTTTATGATATAGACTTCGACTGTGCTTATAAGGCGGGGATCTGCTATGATCCTTTCGCTACTAAGGTACCTTTTTTAACCTCTAGAGATCAGCTTTCCGTAAATATGGCTAGTGAGCAGGTGAACGAATTCATTTATAGACGGGCTAAGGCAATTATCCAAGATAATAGATTCCCAGGAGTTATTGGAGGTGAACACTCGGTATCATATGGTCTGATAAAGGCATTGTCGGAAAAGTATGAGAATTTCGGAATTTTGCACTTTGATGCTCACCATGATTTGAGGTCCGCGTATCAAGGCTATAAACATTCGCACGCATCTATTATGTATAATGTTATGGAAAATTTTGCGGCGGTCAAAAAATTAGTGTCAGTAGGAGTGCGAGACTTTTGCGAAGAGGAGCTTCATTACGCTAAATCACAGGGTGATAGAATTTGTACGTTTTATGATAGGAATCTATTTGATCTATTAG
>JANQHA010000103.1 GCA_028282865.1 Oligoflexales bacterium | reverse complement strand
ACTTCTCTCTATGTAGCATCTCAACCGCATCTACCATACAGTGTGATAGAGATAGCAAATAAGCATTTGGTATGAACAAAAACTTCTTGTTTTTAACCGCCGGCACATGCCTCCAGTTCATATTTTTAGAAATATTCAGCGCCATTTCAGCTTTGGTAACATTAGGCGGTAATCCTACAATCACAAAATCGATCGGCATCTTAATTAGCGACTCGATACTCAGTCGGACCCAGCTATGATCTGAATTGATACTCGCCACAATATTGTTGTGCCTAAGCGCATTAACAATCTCATCGAAGCTAGTATTTTTTCCCGGGAATAATAACTCCGATGAGTAACCAATCAGGTTTAATTTCTTTTTACCAGCGCTGAGCAGCTTGAGACGCTTTTTCAACCTAGATACCATCTGCTTAGCTGCTGCCTGCTCGCCGGTTATTTCGCCCAAGCGAAAGATATTCCGCCATAAGTCTTTAAACGAGCCGTAAGAATTAAATAGCTGAACCTTTATTGCAGACTCTTTGAGGATTTTAAGAATAGAAGGTCGGTTAAAGTTGGCAGCCAAGACCAAATCGGGATTCATAGCAACAATCTGCTCGATGCTATAATTTGGTCTTTTTTTAAGCGCAGAAATTTGGCCTGCTATGCAGCTGTATGAAGCGTTATCTGCTAACGGGGATAACGAGAGAATTGTCTTGGAGAGATTACCCTTAGTGAGTTTCCAAAGGATCTCATCTGTCATAATAGTTAATGATACCAGTCGTTTAGACGGATTCATTGCTAAGGCATCGATCGAAAAAAGCAAGTAAGAGATCGTTACAATTAAAGGTAAGATGCGCGTTAAAATAACCGTTCCTCTGATAAAAGTCGTTCGAGTGACCTTATACCCTCGTCTCATTGTCCGGTACAGGGATAATACTGGATATTACTCTTTTGAGACGGGACGGTATTAAGTATCTATAATAATTTGATAAAATTACTGCACGGAGCAACAAAATACCCTCCGGACCCTTCAGAGAACATGACCTGTTAGGTCTCCAATCAAGAAAACTTGAAAAAAAACATATAAACAAAAAAAATTTAGTATATTTTTAAATTTATATGATATTAAGACACTGAAGAGCAGTAATACCTTTACGAACTCATCCAAAACCACAACTTTTAATAGAGAGTAGAGAAATGAAGCGATTTTTCGTTATTAAACATGTGCTAATAACAGCTATTATCTCGACGCTATGTTATTCAAGTTTTGGCCAGGCGTCTGCTACGAGCCAATGTCAGTTTTCTTTTTGGGAGGGCGCGCCTCCAGAGCACAACAATATTAACACCCTAAGTCGTATGAAAGACGCTGGTTACACAGTGATTACCACCGATCCTCGTAGCTCCAAAACCGATAATCTAAAGACATTAAGAGATGCTCAGGAACTAGGACTAAAGGCTTTAGTATTCTATAAAAAAATTCGACTACCTGAGCAAGAAAATTGGCAACAGAGCATAGCCAAAGACTTAGAAGAATACGCTGAGCATAAGTCTTTTTTTGGCGTTATCCTTCGAGACGAACCTTCAATGAAAGAATACCGAAATATCATTAAAGTCAAAGAAGAGATCAATAAGCAATTTCCCGACATAGTTGTATTTATTAACCTCAATCCAATTTATGCTACTCCTGCGGCACTTGGCTCTCTCAGTCACAGTGAGTATGTTGAAAATCTGATAAATGCTAGCAAGCTAAAAATACTGTCCTCAGACCATTACGCCCTTTATAACGAAAAGAGGGGAAGTGTTGATCGCGATGATTTTATCGCGCAGCTAGAGATTATGAGTCGCCTTTCTCGAAACTACAATATCCCAGCCTGGAACACCTTCTTAGCAAGTTCTACTAGTAACCACCGAACTCCTGATCTAGCAGAACTGCTTTGGCAATCTTATTTAAGTTTGGCGTATGGAGTTAAAGGCCTTATGCACTGGTACTATTGGCCGCGCATTTATTCTGAGGGGCTAGTAGACGAAACCACCGGTTTACCTAACGAGCAATACGAGGTTATTCAAACAGCTCACAAAGAAATTAAGGCTATGACCGCGATGTTAGATAAGCTTCATCAAGTCGATGTGGTCTACCCGGGGAAAATACCGCTGGGCGGTCGCCCTGTAGAAGAACAATTTCCCATAAAGTTTGATGCTGAATCAAACATAGCACTAGGGATTTTCAGAAGCCCAGACAATTTCAATGATTACTATATGGTTGCGGTGAACCTATCTCATGAAAAAGAGGTAGTCATCCAGTCAACTATAGACAAATCGATAAAAGACATCTCGGTGTTTACCCCAGTTTCAAATACTTTTAGAAAAAAAACGACCCCAAGCAATAGATTCACTTTTGATCTAAAGCCGGGGGGAGCAAAGATTTTCCGTATCAAGCGAACCGAGAGTAAACCTAAATCACGTTCAAAGAAAAATCCTGGGATTTTAAGTCCGATTGATGAAGTGCCGGGAGCCAGTAAAATGCTCAGCAACACTGAACGAACTGAGAGTTACATCAAATCTGAAAAACCTCCCAGACTCTCATATATTCATAATAGAAGGAAAAAAGATGGAAGTGTGATAACCGAGTTAGAGATTATAAGTCGTCTTTCTCGAATTTATAAACTCCCAGTAGATATAGCATTTCTAATAGAATCGAATATAAAAGTTCGAGATTCGCAGTTTATAAAGCTACGTGGGGATAGCTACTTAAGCATGGCATATGGGGTGACGGAATTAACCTACCAGAAAAAGACCGCCT
>JANQHA010000038.1 GCA_028282865.1 Oligoflexales bacterium | reverse complement strand
TTTCATCGACAACAGATGTTTTTGAAGCTTGCACAGAAGCCTTCTTTTTCTTGCTAGCCAACGGTTTCGAGAAACCACAGCCGCTAGATTTCAAAAGTTCAAACAACGTAGGATCGGTAACCAAAACGAATTGAAGGTCTGAAGACGTCCGGGATCCGATAGCTTTTTCTAACATAAGCGAGGCACTTTTATTCTGTGAGTAAGGTTGACCCCAAATAAAGATTGAAACGGGCGTCGTAGAGCTATCATCGGCAAAAATTTCCTGATCTCGGGTTGGTTCCTCGTCTTTGGCTAGCAAGATACCCCAAGCTGAAAGCTGATCAACAATATTGAAAAACTCGGACCATTCCGATTTTTCAATCGCTATTAAAGGAATTTCTACTTCATGAAAACTACCCTTCCAGGAGTCCTGTATCTGGCTCTGACGGGCTTCTAAGTTGGATTTTAAAGTCGAGTAAGCTCTTAGATGGTCTTGTAAAGCCCTCAGCTTCTCCAACTGACTCCTCTTTTTGTCTTTGTACCTTAGAATACCGCGCGCCTCGGCTAATAGAAGAACTGGAGTGTTAAGCATCTCATCCTTTTGACTTTTGCTAACACTGCGCCACTCAAGTATCTGTTCTTCAAGGCGGATTAATGCCGTTTTTCTTTCTTCTAGAAACTCTTTGTAGGATTGTTGCTTATTATATAGTTCATTCAGGTGGGCATATTTATAAATCAATCTCATTAGATCTGGGAGAGTGATATTGTCGGGAATTCTATGCTCCTTTGACAGCTGAGACCAATGCTGCTTCAACCGCCCATAGCTCGCAACCAATTCCTCATGATGATCCCTTAACTCGTGCTGAAGCTTCTCAAAATCAAGCTTAATATCATCTACATTGCTATGTAGCTCACCCAACTTTGCAAGTGCAAAGTCAACCGCCATTCGCGAATCATCTAACCGGGCACGCTTTCGCTCATCAGTATCTGTAGGGACAACATCAGCCGACGGCTTAACAAACTTACCGATAAGCTCTCCGAGACTTCTTTTGGGTGCTTTCTGACAGGTTTCACTATGAAGACTCAAGGTAGCCAGGCAGCTCTCTAGCTCAGCTATGATTTGAGAATCAGAGGCGATTAGGTTCTCTACGGTTTTTATATATAGCTCGTGAATCGGCTCCAAACGCTCTTGACTCAGATTCTGAGCACGCTCAGAAACTTCAATCAACCTTCTTTGCGCCTCTAACTTACAAAGGCATTTTGCCAATTTGTGCCAAGGAATGGGCTCCAAAGAAACTGGCAAGGAGCTCACGCGGCATGCTTGGAGCTCTTTTTTGAGCTCGGCTTCTATTTTCGCTAACTTCTCCTTAACAATTTTTGGAGAGTAAGCTGGCTCAAGAAGCGGTGCAGCGGTTTGGTGAATTTTATCCAAAAGCTTTGTTTCTTGCTCCAACTGCCGCAACAAATCTACATCCAACTTGTCCAGTGACTGCGCAGACGCAAGCAAAGAGCGTTTCTGTCGCAAAATCTCTCTATTTGAATAAAATAGCGGTTTGACACGACGTGCCAGCGCAATGGTCTTGTCCTTGTCAAGCAACAAAGGCTGGTCAAATAACTTTGAAGCGGATCTTAACAACTCTTTCTGATACCGGTCCGCTAGCTGTGAAGCCCGTTTTTTATGACGGCCGTCCACATTTAAACGTTTTGCAGCCAGGACACCATCATCAACAAATAGCTCAAGAGTCTGACAAATAGAAGTATAGTCAAATGAATCACCCTGCTCGTTGGCATCTTCCAGATCAAATAACGACGCTAGTAAAGTATGTGCTATCGACAAATCATTTAAGTTTTTGCCATTACGAAGCACCCGAACCCCGGATCGTGACCTTTCAATAATCCACACATCACATGCATCATCAGCCAGCTGAACAGCTACTTCTTCGATTGCACCTGCAGACTGTCCGCTCAATGCATACTTCATCGCGTCTTGGAAGTCGCTCAACTGTTCATGACTCGAATGAAAACAGATCATATTTTGCTTATTTCCAGTTCCGTGTTGAAACTTCCATAGCTGAAATTGATCGTCAAATTTAGTACGAAATCTTATAGCGTTTAAAAACACGTCCGTTTCCTTTCAAAGAGCTTACCTAACCGGTAAACCAGCTGGTCTCCTTGCTAGATTTTTTTGGGTCATATACTTAAGATTATACATGGTTTAGAATGAGTTAGCGAAAAGAGCTAAAACCACCGAAGACACTGAAAAATATAATTCTTTTAAAGATTACGCCAAATTTTAGCTAACAAATCAGGGGTATTACTTGTGATACACCGAATACAGGACCGAAGCTTAACCACTAGTCGATGCTGATCTCACCCTTTAGAAACAATTTTGCAGTCCCAGCTAACTCGACCCGATCTCCATGCCAATTGCAGTGCAAATCACCAGACCGCGCGGACACCTGTCTCGCATGAATATTCGTTTTGCCAAGCTTTTCTGCCCAATAAGGGACAATAGTACAGTGGGCTGATCCGGTGACCGGGTCCTCAGAAATTCCGACATGGGGGGCAAAATACCGAGACACGCAATCACTAGCCTCACCGGGAGCAGTAAGGATCAGGCCATCTCCTCCCAAAGATTTGACATACTCAAGGTCCACATCAGCAGAGCGCACATCTGACTCTGACTTAAGAATTGCCATATTCTTTATCGACTTCCAAAAGCCAATAACGGGTGATCCGACAGCATTTTCCATCCCATCTGGTATCGGATACTCCGTTGCAACCCTAGCCGGAAAGTCTAAGCAAATAAGGTCACGGTCCCGCTTCACTTTTAAAAAGCCCACATTATTCGTGTCGAAAACAATTTCAGGTGCTTTAAAGGACTCAACAAAATTAAATATCACGTAGGCTGCGGCTAAAGTAGCGTGACCACAGAGGTCTACTTCATCAGTTGGAGTAAACCAGCGGATATGAAAATCTACTTCAGTAGAGTTAGAGGGAACAAAGTATGCTGTTTCTGATAGATTATTTTCCGCTGCGATATCTTGGAGAAGCCTATCATCAAGCCATTCGTCTAGAGGAACGATTGCTGCAGGGTTACCGCGAAACAACTCGTCAGTGAAGGCATCTACTTGATAGATTAGAAAAGGCATATATTTTACCCCTCGACATTCTAGTTAAATGACAAGAGACACAATAGCGACCTGCTAATATTAATTCTATAATAAACTACTCTATCATTTTACCGACGGCCTGCTCTTGCTGACAGCTACTGCTATCAAAGGCCTCTTTCACTCCCTGACGATCCTCTTCAAACACATTTTGGCTTAGCTTCCACTTTCCTTCTAAACGCTCTACTCTCATCTCGAACGAAATAAGAGCGTCCAGCATCTGCTCAATAGCTTTTTCAGGAAAAGCTGAAATAGTCCAAGGAGTCTCAAATGCCCTCTCAAAGTATTCAGTCATCAAAACCTGCTGTCTTAATTTTTCTTCGCCTTTCACTTCCCGAAGAGCTCCATATGCGTGAACAGCAATATAGTTCCAAGTCGGAACTCCAGTTCCAGATTTATAGTAGTTAGGTGAAATATATGCGTGAGGACCAAGAAAAACTGCTAGAGCAGTACCGTAGTCAAAGTGATTCGTTTGGTCATTTTCGCTGGCCATATGACCAATAATTTTTCCGTACTCAGTATCATCTGAAACATGCAGCACCGGGATATGCGTGGTAAAGGGGCCGTCTGGTGTACAGGTTGTCAAAGACCCAAAAGCATCTTTTTTAATGTGAGCTAGCATAGACCCTGTATCATCATTCTTGAAATGGTCTGGTATGTACATTGTTAAAACTCCCTCACTATCACAAACGAAATCTAATTCTCTAACCATCCACTAGTTAGGTTAAGATTGCCATTCAATTTCGATATTCATCGTTTCAACTGAAATGCGATTAAGAGTAATCTTTTTTTCATCACTTCCTGAGGACACAATTGTCAGTAACAAATCAAATAGTCCATCGTTACCTGGCTCTACTTGAACTCTCCAACTGCGTATAGACTCATTCTCTACAACTAAAGGTTGCCAAGGTTCACCTGGACTCAGTCTCATAAATGCCTGGAGTTGAAATACTTCTCCTGGAGATTCTTTTTGAGCTAGATCCCCGCTCACTTTCAAACCATCGTCAAACCACCTCTGGATCAAATCAATATCTCGATCCGGAGTCTTCTCTTGGTTTATAGTAGGCATCCTTTTTAGATCGGTACGTCTCATCCTTTGGAGGCTGGTAGCAATCAAATCTTTAAAACTCATCATAGGAGAACTATAAGGAAACTCCTTAAAGTTCAATACCGCGCCAAAGTGACAACTCTTACAGTCACGATCAAAAATATGTTTCACGTCTTCATGGACCACTGTTCTAGTAGAAGCAGGCTCGTATGGATATTTAACTACGACAGACAAACTCGTAGCCGTTGCACCGGACGGTTTCGAAAGCTGCGCGACGTTATCAGGTTGATGTTTGGTGGTACGCTTAGAAGGTTTAAGCTGACCACAGGCAAACAAAAAGCAAAAGACTAACGGGTTTATAACACGGTTCATTAGCACATCATTTTCGACTGAGTTTCTAACCACTAATCTAATCAACGCCACCTGAGAATTCAAGTTTTTAACAGCTTGTTATGACTAGACACATCGACCAATTTGCATTATGTTTAACAAAATTAACTTTCAAGCATTATCAAGGAACTTAGCGGTGACCCACCTGCTGTATGTGTCTATAAATAGTTGGCAGCTTCGTCTACCTACCGCTGTATTAAGAAAAAGTGAGTTTTAGCTTGCCAAAATCCATCAAATATTTTTTTGCGGTGGCTACACTGCTAGTCATAGGGTTCTTAACACGCGTATGGGATGTAGGAACACCAAATCGAGTCGTTTTTGACGAGGTTTATTACGGAAACTTTGCCGCCGCTTACAACTGCACAGGAGTCAGAATTTTCGATATGCATCCGCCTCACGCGAAGCTACTAATTGCTGCCGCAATGAGGCTCAGTTCATACGACTGTGATTATGAGTTTGGCGGCGGCGGTCAGCCGTTTGCACCCGGTATTTCAATCGAAAAAATTAGACTAGTGCCAGCACTAGGGGGTATAGCCGCGGTGGTCATCATTTTCTTTTTGCTTATCCAATTAGGTGCCGGTATACCGGCAGCCTTCCTAGGTGGCTTAGCCATCGCACTTGACAATGCACTAGTCCTGCAGTCGCGAGTACTCAACCTTGATTACGCCTTAATCTCAGGAATTTTTGGTGGACTTTTATTCTACTTGCTGGCTGAAAAGCAGCAAGCAAAGTGGCTTAAGTATCTCCTTTGTGCCGTTGCTGGAGGTTTTTGTGGCCTTGCGCTAGGCGCTAAACTCTCCGGCCTAATCGGGCTAGGCATGGTAGCGCTTACGATCATGCTAAACCGGACCGAATCTACTCGCCGAGAGATAGCTAGTTCGAGCTTATATGTCCTTTTAGGTTTTGCATTCATATTTGTTGGTGGCTGGTTGATACATTTTAAATTGCTGGTATTGCCGACTAATGAGAACCTGGAGAAATTTGTAAAACCAACGGGGAATTTATTGGTCGATTTCTGGAAGCAAAACCTCCTCATTTTAAGTAGCCAGGTCAAGTTTCAGGGAACCCACCCAGGCACTAGCCCTTGGTGGACCTGGCCGTTGATGTATAAATCAGTGCACTACGGTGGCATGGTCTTTAAGGGAAATCCCACAGTGTGGCTCGGTAGCCTTTTGATGGGTTTGTTTCTACTTTTCCAAACAAAATGGCAGAATTTGCCGAAATTTTCAGAAGTAAAAAAAAGCCCTTACTTCATACTTGTTATTGGCTTTTTAGGATCCTATTTACCGTACGTTTCAGTCACTAGAACAATGCTGATATGGAATTATTTAACTCCACTTATTTTTTTAATCCTCATCGTATTTACCTACCTTGGGCAAAGTCACTTAAAGTCACTGACAACCAAGTCTAGTATTATTGTTTTTTGTTTAATTGCGGCGACCATTAGCCTGGGTTTCTACTTAGTTTCACCACTCACTTACGGTGGTGAAGAGTTCCGATCGACTTACAAGATCGCTTGGGATTTGGATCAATTGGTGAAAAAGTTTTTTGGTCTATAATTTTCATTCAGCGAAACTCCGAAGCACTTCTCACACAAGCATTACAGACAAAACACCACTTATGGTGTTGACTCAAAGGTTAAGCCGCTATATCTTGTGTATATAAGCCGTCGGTTCCGCATCGCAGATGCATCAACAGGGAATCCGGTGGGAATCCGGGACTGCCCCGCAGCGGTAAACGAGAACGAAACAAGCCATTAAGCACTGGCAGAGATTTGCTGGGAAGCGGTTTGGAGTAGGCTTAAAGCTCGCAAGTCCGAAGACCTACCGACGCACTAGGCCAAAATTGGCTAGTTTAATAACTTTGTCTTCGAGGGAGAGGCGAAGGAGTTCACCCGTGCGATCATCTCGCACCCTGATCTCCTTTTTTGCTATCTGAAGACTTAAGCATGAAGGAGTTAATATGCTTAACGAAACCGGAAATACTCAGGAAACAATAACCCAAGGATGGAGGCAGGTTTCTGAGGATCAAAGTCATCTGCTCAGCTACTTAGATGAGCAAAACACTTCGAAGCCTCTCACACGAGAAGTCATTTTAGGTTCGTTAAACCTAAGTCAATATAGAAGCTCAGTTATCAATAAAGACAAAGTAATTGATAAGGTTTTTAGCGGCTGCTACGACGGGATTTCAATAAAAGAAATCGACACCATGCTAATCCAGTCTGCAGCTGCCCTCATAACTGAAGACCCAGCTTACTCGGGACTAGCTGCAAACCTTCTGACAAATCAAATTGATTTGGAGTTGACCAAACATCAAATCACCTCATTTTCGGCATCGATTCAATATGGCCGTAGCTTAGGATTAATTGGAGATAGACTTAATAGCTTTGTAACAAAACACCAAGCGCAATTAGATAAAAGGATCGTTGCTGACAGGAACGACCTTTTTGAGTTTTTTGGCCTAAGAACTCTAACTGATCGATATTTTTTAAGGCACCCCCAAGGTCGACATGTCATTGAGTCAGCTCAATACTTCTTTATGAGAATCGCCTGTGCGCTATCGCAATCTCTAGAAGAAGCATTGGATCTATATAATATTTTCTCGAACTTAGACTACCTTCCAAGCTCTCCCACTCTATTCAATGCTGGCACTAAACATGAGCAACTTTCCTCATGTTTTTTGCTGGATTCACCTAAAGATGAACTTGAAGATATCTACAAAAAATACACCGATATTGCGCTGCTATCGAAATTTTCCGGAGGAATCGGCTTAGCTTACCATAGAGTTAGAAGCAATGGATCACTGATCAAATCTACTAACGGCCATAGCAACGGGATCGTTCCGTGGTTGAAAACCCTCGACTCATCAGTCTCAGCCGTAAACCAAGGAGGCCGAAGAAAAGGTGCTTGCTGCGTCTACCTCGAGTCATGGCACGCCGATATCGAAGATTTCTTGGATATGCGCGAGAATACCGGAGATGAGTCTCGTAGAACCCATAACCTAAATATCGCTAATTGGATTTCTGATATTTTTATGAGGCGAGTTGAAAGCAACGAAACTTGGTCATTATTTGACCCTGCAGACGTACCGCACTTTACAGATCTTTATGGAGAAGACTTTGAAAAGGCCTATGTAAAGGCAGAAAAATCTGGACTAGCTAAATCATCTGTCAAAGCGCGGGACCTTTATGGCCGAATGATGAAAACATTAGCTCAAACAGGAAATGGTTGGATGACTTTTAAGGACAGCTCTAACATCAAATGCAATCAAACTGCTAAGCCAGGAAACGTCGTGCATCTATCAAATTTATGCACTGAAATCGTGGAAGTAACTTCCGGCGAAGAATCTGCCGTTTGCAATCTGGGCTCAATTAATTTATCTAACCACGTATGTGACAACACCTTCGATTTTAATAAATTAGCAAAAACTGTGACCACTGCAGTCAGGCAACTAAACCGGGTGATTGATATAAATTTTTACCCAATCCCTTCAACAAAAAGCTCCAACTCTAAATGGCGGCCAGTCGGGCTGGGTATGATGGGTTTGCAGGACGTATTTTTTAAATTAGGTTTAGAGTTTGATTCTTCCGAGGCCTTAGAGTTAAGCACACAAATATCCGAAGAAATTTACTTCCATGCACTTAAAACCTCGTGTGCCTTAGCGGTCGAGGAAGGGCCACATCCTAGTTTCGATGACACTCGAGCTGCGGTGGGAGATTTACAGTTTGACCTCTGGGGCATCAGCAAGGGCGAAAGTAAACGATGGATCGAACTTAAAGATGAAATTAAAAAAAATGGGCTAAGGAATTCGCTGCTTATTGCAGTTGCACCGACAGCGACGATAGCGTCCATCGCAGGTTGTTATGAGTGCATAGAACCTTTGACATCAAACCTTTTCAAGCGAGAGACCTTATCGGGAGAGTTCCTACAGATTAACAAATACCTTGTAGCTCACTTAAAAAAAATAGGTATTTGGAATGCACATACCAGAGAGCAACTAAAAGCAAACGAAGGCTCTATTCAAAATATCGACTTAGTCCCAGACCACTTAAAAAAGTTATACCGAACTGCCTGGGAGCTACCTATGAAAGCTATCATAGATCTAGCTGCTAGCCGGGGAGCTTATATTGACCAAAGTCAATCGTTGAATCTTTTTTCCGAAAGCCCCAATATTGGCCGGCTATCGTCAATGTATTTTTATGCTTGGAAGAAGGGCCTAAAGTCGACCTACTACCTAAGGTCTCGTCCCGCAACAAAAATTAACAAAACAACAGTAACCGGGACAGATGCAGTATCGTGCTCCCTAGAAAACCCAGAATCATGCGAAGCATGCCAATAAAAGGAGGTTTGATATGCTACTAGACCCAGGATTTGACCTTAGCCTTAGGCCAATGAAATACCCGACTTTCTATGAGATGTACCGGGATGCAATTAAAAATACTTGGACCGTCGAAGAGGTTGATTTCTCTAGTGACCTGAATGATCTAAGAAGCAAACTCACACCTTCTGAGATGCACCTAATCAGAAGGTTAGTTGCTTTTTTTGCCACCGGTGATTCTATTGTCGCAAACAACCTAGTCCTAAACCTCTATACTCATATCAATGCCCCCGAGGCACGGTTATACCTGTCCCGGCAACTCTACGAAGAGGCGCTACATGCCCAGTTTTATCTAACCCTCCTAGACAATTATATCCCAGACCCCGAGGAGCGCGCTAAGAGCTTTGCTGCCATTGACAACATCCCGTCTATTCAACGGAAAGCACAGTTTTGTATGAAGTGGATTGATACTATTAATAACATCCAAACGATACAAAGCGACAAAGACAAGAAGCAGTTTTTATTGAACTTGATATGCTTTGCTGGATGTATTGAAGGCTTATTCTTTTTTGCAGCTTTTGCATATGTGTACTTCTTGAGATCCAAAGGGCTGCTGCACGGGTTAGCAACTGGAACTAATTGGGTCTTTCGTGACGAGAGCTGCCATATGAACTTTGCCTTCGAAGTCGTGCGCACGATCCGATTAGAACAACCAGAACTATTCGACGCAGATATGAAGATATCGGTGTTGAGAATGTTCGAAGAGGCTATCGCCTGTGAGGAAGCTTTTTCAAGAGACATATTAAGCCAAGGAGTCGCAGGCCTTTCACAAAACGACATGAGCCAATACCTGCGGTTTGTGGCTGATCAACGCCTTATAACCCTAGGAATGGACCCGGCATATAGAGCCAAAAATCCCTTCGACTTTATGGAGCTACAGAACGTACAGGAGGTTACCAATTTCTTCGAACGACGAGCTTCTGCCTATCAGATTGGCGTATCTGGGGATGTATCGCTCGATTTAGCATTTTAAATATACGCTAAGGTTGACGAACTCCCCTAGCATCGTTAGGTTAGATTTCCTATCGACAGCAAGAGGGACACATGGCAGCAAGCACATGGGGCAACGAAGAAACAAAATTTTTCTTTAGTCTGACCCCTGAGATAGTTCTAAATGAAATTGAGAGAAACAGCTCGTTTAGATGCACCGGTAGGATTCTACCACTCAATAGCATGGAAAATCGAGTCTATGAGATTGAAATAGAACTAGATTCACCTGCCAAAAGTCCGAGTGATCAGTTTATTGTAGCAAAGTTTTACCGGCCAGGTCGATGGAGTCGAGAGCAGATAGCAGAGGAGCACGAATTCCTAGCAGACCTAAAAGATAATGAGCTACCAGTGATACCACCATTGGCAAATAAGCACGGTGAAACACTTTTTAAATTGAGTGAAGCCGAAATATATTTCACCATATTCCCGAAAATGGGTGGTAGAATTGCTGACGAGATGCAAGACGAGAAATTACGGACGACCGCGAGGTTAATTGCCCGGCTGCACAATGTCGGTGCAATGAAAGAATCAGCGCACAGACTAAAGCTAGATACTGAAACCTACGGATTGGCAAACCTCGAATATCTGACCAACCATAACTTTATCCCCGAAAATTTTGAGAGTCGATACCAAGATATCGTTAAGAAAATATGTGAGGCATCATCGCCCTGGTTTTCCCAAGCAAGCTACCAGCGCATCCATGGAGATTGTCACTTGGGTAATATACTTGAAGGCAGAGAAAGCATCGTTTTAGTAGATTTTGATGATATGGTTCAGGGACCGTGCGTACAGGACCTCTGGCTCATTATTCCTGGCCGTGACGAGTATGCAAAACAGCAGATGGAGCAGTTTATTTCTGCATATGAACTTATGCGGCCATTTGACAGATCAAGCCTAAAGCTTATCGAACCACTACGAGCTTTAAGATACGTACACTTCAGCGCCTGGATTGCGCGTAGGTGGCAAGATCCCATTTTTCCTAAGTTCTTTCCCCATTTTGGTAGCGAGCGATATTGGCAAGAGCAGATAATGGATCTACATGAACAATATGAACTTATCTGCCAGCAGGCAATTTAAATAATAAACATATTCACAGAACAAAATAATCGTAGCTATCAGAGTTTTACAACAAAACTCTCGCTCAAGTGAAAATCTGGCTTAGCTCCGCAGTGCTTAATAGCCATGTATGCCAACCTGTCCCCTAGATCTAAAACCGAAGTGATCGATGCCGACAGATCTTCCGTGGAACGAACACCAATAACGTTATAAAAGGTTTGTGGTAATTCAACCTTAGCCTGTAGCTGAGTTTTATCTGAGATTTGGCTACTGAGAAGCTTAACAGAAGGCAGCGGTATCCTAGACCAATCAGCATCAACCCTAGACCGATAAGAATCAAAGCCAAAAACAGACCAGTCGAGACTAGGAGAAAAGTTCCACTCTAAATAAGTCTTGCCACATGACACAAACAACTCAAAGCAAGTTGAATGATAGAGACCGTCTTTAAATTGAGGCTGTGCGCTAATCGGGGGGAGTTTAACCACTCGGTTTGGGTCATTTAGCAGATAGTTTACCGTAACGAATGGTCCATCAAAAGATATCTCAGCATCTAAGCTAACTTCTAAGCCCAGTGGTGAAAATGGTATCAATGAATAAATCACGCCGGTTTACTTTGTCCTTGATTTTGCACCAACAAAGCTTCGTCAATTAGCTTCTGGCCAATTTCGGACTGGCCATCTTTCAGATATAGCTGACCTAGCACCAGAGCAATCGACGAATTATCAGGGATATTCTCTCTCAATCGCTCTAAAGTTGAAATAGCAAACTTGCGATTAGTACATTCCATGCAACACTGAGACAAAACAGAAAGTGATGTCGCGATGTCACCACCTGAGTCCGCAGTCATCTGGATACTTTTTTCATACCAGTAAATAGCATCTTCTGAGATACCAAGACGATCATGAACCATACCAATACCCATTAAAGCTTGGGGATCATTTTCCTTCTTAGCTAAAGCCTTTCTAAAAAAGGTCAGTGCATCCTCATTAGCGTGCCCCCTTAGGGCAATGTGGCCAAGGCCGACATAAGCGAGATGATTATTTTCGTCAAACTTCAAACTAGCGCTGTAGGCTTCCATACCTTCATCAAAACGCGAGCTTTTGAGCAGGGCGTCACCTTTAATCTGAAAAAGCTGAGAACGTTTCTTAGTCTTTTGATCGCCGCGGTCCAGAAGAGCTTCGACTTTCTTCAGAGTATCTTCGATAGAGCCATATTTAAGGTCTGCTTCAATCTGATCTACTGGATCGACGCCGATCATTGACAATCTATTCTGATTTTTGTTCAAAGTTTTCTGAATTTCCTGGTCAAGACGACTTGAGAAGAATTTTTGCTCTATTAGCTCAAGCCAATTTCCTTCGAGTTTAGCTCGTTCAGATAAGTACCTTCCAGGGTGAGCAAAAAGCTCCTTAAAGGCATGAGATATCGACTCACAAGACTCATCAATCACACTAACTCCGATATTAGGGAAGAATTCAGAAATATAGGAATTTTTTGAATAAATTGGCACCGCCCGAGAAAAAGCCACCTCTATAGCGCTCAAAGGAAACTGCTCATGAGTGACTCCACGGCGATGTTTCAAGCTAATAACCGCATCGCTAGCGGAATAAAGATCTTCGCGAAATGGTTCAACATCTTGATGCAGAAAAAGCACTGAGGAACCTAACCTAAGATCATGGCAACGATACTTTAAATCAGCGGCCATATCACCGTCTCCTGCAAATAGCAGCTTAATGCCGCTAGCTTGCCGAGGGTTGGTGGCCTTAAAAAGCCTAA
>JANQHA010000037.1 GCA_028282865.1 Oligoflexales bacterium | reverse complement strand
GAAATACAACAAGATACCACCGATCGATTCGGCGTATTACCAGAACAAGCTCAATTGTTGATTAAAGTCGCTGAAATCAAGTACCTATTACGCTGCTGCCGCGTAAAAAAGGTCCAAGAAACTCGATTGCATGAAGTTGAGGCTGAGTTTTCCTCCCTTTCTGAACAACAAATTGCTAGGATTATCATCGTGGTCGAGCAGAGGCCTGAGAAATATCGTCTGTCGTCCGATTATAAGCTATACTTAAGCTTCGAAACCAAGTTTGCTACGGATGTTAAAAGACAGCTGGCTTATGCTGACGAGTTGATAGCTCTTTTAGAGCCGTTGGAAATATCGATGGGGTCTTCTTATTGAATAAAAAACAGCTATATATAGTCTTGACTTTGATGGCCTTTGCTTTCGGTGCTTACACTTGGAAAATGACTCATACAGGCTATCAAAAGAGCTTGTCCGAAGCAGCAATACGAGCTTTGAGCAGCCACCAGAAGGGAAACCATATACTTGTATATGTAGCTGGTGACCCAATTTTGGCTGAAGATCTCGACTTCGAATATACCCTGCATACGAAGGGTATTTTTGACTCGGAGGATCTAAGCCCACTTCCAGATCTGGGGCCTCGTTACGAAGCCGCGCTGCTGCCCTTAAAGGAAAATCTCATGGTAGAGATGATTGAGAGAAAAATACTAACTCATTATATAAAGCGGGATAAAAGTTTTGACTACAACGATCAAGCACGGATGACATCCTGCATTAGAGAGTGGCAGAAAACTATGAAGGAGAATCAATTAGAATTTGCAAAAAAAACCGATGCAAACCTGATTAAGAACCGGCTCTGTGAGCGGTCGATTATTGAACAATACTTTAAAGAGAAGCACCTCGCGGGTGTTTCGATTAGTGACGAAGAGATCGCCAAATACTTTGAGGAGCATCGTGAGAAGTTCCAGAAACCTAAGCGGGTTTTAATTCGCCAGATTGTATTGGCTTCAGAACGCGAAGCTAAGAGGGCTCAAGCTGGTTTAAATAGTCGGAATTTTATCGAAAGAGCTAGAAAGTTGTCTATTACTCCGGAAGCTAAAAGAGGTGGGCTTATTGGGCCATATGCCAAGGGGCAGATGCCAAGAGTCTTTGATGTAGCTTTCGTTATGCGCCCCAAGCAAATTTATGGTATCCTCAAGTCAACTTACGGCTTTCATTTGATTTTATTAGAGAAAAAGCTGCCGGCCAAGAAAATGTCGCTTCGGCAGGCAACTCCAAGTATTAGAAAAATCTTACTGGAGAAAGGCATGATGAAGAATATAGGAAGTGGATAGACTCGGCGTTATCTTCAGTAAGGGTTACGGCTCCGGGACGGTTGTGGTAATTATATCTTAGGTGTTAAGCGGAAGTAAAGAACATGAAACTGAAGTTTTTTTTATTATTAATAATAGCAAACCAAGGAACTAGCTTAATTGGTAAAGAGGTATTAGTCGATAGGATCGTAGGCCTGGTCAACAGTATTCCTATTTTGCACAGTGAAATTCAGGAAAAAATCAGGCGAGGTCAAGTGGTTCTCGTATCATCTTATCCAGCGAAGCAGACGGCAGATGACCAGACTAAGGCTCTTCAGGATGAAATTAATTTTGAGCTTGTAATGCAAAAAGTTGATGACTTGGAGTTAACGGTCAGTGATCCCGAGTTGGATAATGAGATCGCGAAGTTTCTCAAAAGGAGGCAGTTAACCATGGACGGGCTCCTAGAGGCTTTACGCCAACAGGGTGTCAACTATGAAGATTACAAATCTGACTTTCGTAAACAAATGATTATGCGTAAATTTCAAGGCCGAGTGGTTCAACCACTGATCAAAATCACTGACAAAGATTTAGAAAGTTACTTTTTGAAGAAATCCGGGTCTACCTCGGAAAACG
>JANQHA010000011.1 GCA_028282865.1 Oligoflexales bacterium | reverse complement strand
AGTGTTAAGTCTGTTCAACAATCAATTGATAAAATTCACCAAAATAGTGAAGATCTGACGGCGAGTATTGAAGAAAACAATATCATTGATTACTTGAGTCTTTTCGACAATTTCATTTATGATCGTAACGCCCCCTTCAATTTCTTTATTGCTTTCTTCAATACTCGCCGTCAGATCTTCACTATTTTGGTGAATTTTATCAATTGATTGTTGAACAGACTTAACACTTTTTTGACCATTTTCCGCCTCTTTCAAACAATTTGCAGCGACCTCGGTCGTCTCCTGTGAAGCCGTAGAGTTTCTAGCCACCATCTCGGAAATTTCAGTTGTCGCCGCCGAAGTAGATGTCAGACTCTCCGACTGTCTTTGACCAGAGTCTAGAAGACTACGAGAGCCAGATAAAACTGAGTTACCAGCACTTAATACATTACTCGCCACAACCTTCAAATCCTCAGAAAGTGTCGAAATAGTTTTGGTGATATAGTTAGTGAAGAACAACGCGATAATAACTCCAAGAGCAGCAGCGATCAGAGAGGTTAATAAGATAATATGCTCGGCATTCTGGTTGGCATTTGTAAGTTCAGGGCCAATTTGATCTTGAACCGACTTAATATCAAGCTTTACATCTTCTATTTGCTTGGCAACCATAGGACCAATTTTATCTAAAGTACCTTTTATAATTTTGTTTCTTATAAAAATTGTCTCCGCAAGTTCCTCAAAAGCTGTAATATATTCTGTTCGCAGTTCTTGGACTTCCTTTAGGAGCTTCCTTCTAGTGCGATTCTGGAGGTTTTTATCAAGAGTCGTGAGGTTCTCATTTAGAAGGTCAAATTCCTTTCGGACCCTATCGACGCTAGATTGGCTATTATCATCTAAGAATTTGGTTGCGTATAACCTGCCAAGGAGAAGGTGCCTTGTCGCTACGCCAGCATTATAGGCGGCTACCATATCTTTATCTCTGGCGGCAGTGCTAAGAATTTTAGATAGTTTTTTTTCCGCAGCGGGGCCTTTTATATTTAGAGTGCCATTGACGATGGTATCTCTTTTGGTCATGAGGTTGGTGACTTCTTTGAAGCCTTTATCGTATTCCAGAACCTCTTCAGAAACGTGCTTAATAATTTCAGCTCTAGACGGCTTCTGAATCTCCTTTTTTGCCTCTTCTATAAACCCGCTAGTTTTCTCGTAGTAGGTTCGATACTCCCCTTTATCCTTCTCGCTCCCGGTAATGATGAAGTCTTTCACATTCATACGAACCATTAGCATGTTTGCTTGCAGTCTACCCGCCAAGACTGTATCTCTAGCCATCTCACGATATGCACTAAACCCTTCGGACGAATGCATGATCGCTCGGTAAGATATTGTCGATAAAAATAGCAACAAAACTATAATGACAAAAAAAGCACCCCTAACCTTCCACTTTATACTCAACTTGTTTAAAAATTCCACGTCACACCCTTTTCTCAAATGGATATAATCAAAATCACATTCAGATCTTCGGAAGTGAAATGAATTTATTAAGCCTTAGAGGCGAGATTCTATGGTTTAAAAAAAATTTACCGATATT
The DNA here is from genome assembly GCA_028282865.1 of Oligoflexales bacterium. Lineage (GTDB taxonomy): Bacteria > Bdellovibrionota_B > Oligoflexia > Oligoflexales > CACXFL01 > JANQHA01. The sequence goes on along the minus strand of JANQHA010000011.1, from coordinate 538 downwards.
TTTTAAATATTCTAAAGTAGAAGATATTGTAAATATTAACTATTTCAACACTTCCTAAGATTTATCAAAATCTTAAGTGCGTCTAGAAAAACACCACCACTTCGCCCTCGACACCAGATTGATCATAGGTTCGGGTCGAAGAGTCAATCTTACTATTTGTGCCAATGACCGAGCCAGTAAAGTTAAATTGAAACTGGTCAACTAAATAACTAACACCCAGAATATATTCATGGGTATTATACTCCGGATAGTCAGAGTCGTGAGTGTAGAAGCCAAGTTGCATATAGGGTGTAACAATATCATCTGTATCGAAGCCAAACCTATAGCCCAGCTGAGACCGCGCAGCGTAAAAATAAACTTTTTCACCATCTCCAAAAATTTTTTCAAACTCGGATTCAAAAGGATCAACCCCTGAAAATAGCTCAAGCTCATACCTCAAAGGCCGATCATGCGACCAAAGGGAAAGGACATTCGCCCATACTAGCTGACTAAATGTCTCAGCTTTATCACGTTGCAGTAATACCCAAGTGCCCAGATT
>JANQHA010000643.1 GCA_028282865.1 Oligoflexales bacterium | reverse complement strand
ATTCGAAAGACATCTACCAACACCTCTGCTAAGGTCTACGGCATGCGAGAAACTATATTCATAATATGTCTTTGCTTTTTTTCTGAAGCTGCGGTGTCTAAAGCACCTTCAAAGCTACCGGTCTGGGCATTCCTTGGCGACTCCATTACTTCTGGGTACGGTATTGTACAGAGTGAATCCTTTCCAGAATTGATTCGAAAAACTCTTGAGGCGCAAGGAGTGAAAGTCAAAATAATCAAATCGGCGATACCCGGTTCGACATCCGCCAGCGGCCCGAGCAGAGTAAAATGGTTGCTGAAATCAAAGCCGGACTGGCTTGTTTTGCAGTTAGGCTTCAATGATGGGTTACGCGGGGTTAAAGTCTCCGCGATAAAGAAAAACCTGATAAAAACCATTAAAGTCGCTAAGGCTCATAAGACTAAGGTTATATTGATCGGACTTAAACTCCCGATTAACTACGGCAAGCCTTATCGAGACCGATTTGCTAAAATTTTTCCGCAGATAGCCAAAGAAACCAAAGTAGAGTTCTTCCCGTTTATCGACGGGTTTTATACTACACCAAAATATATGCAACCAGATGGGTGGCACCCGAATAAGCTAGGCCACACAGTCATTCATAGTGAGCTGTTGAAGAAAATTAAATCTTTCATTTAGGACAAAAGTATTTTCCAAACAGATAACAACCCACCAATCTTTGGTCCGCCGCCTGTATCTCGCTGGCAGGAGCACCAATCGGAGCTTAAAAAGTTTAGCCTTCGCCGCGACAGCGAGCTACGTCCATTCAACGAGATGATCATTGATAGTGAGAAAGTTGTTCGGCGGGCAATCAAACATGGCATCCAAATTAAAGCCTTACTTGCCACTAAATCTCACTACCAGAAGAATAGAGACCTTATCCAAAAACTTACAGACTCTAAGCTATTTATTGCTCCGAAGGATTATATGGTTGAGATCGTTGGCCACCACATACACCAAGGAATTATGGCATTAGCAGAAAGACCAATGCCCTGTACAATCGACCAGCTGGGAGACCGGATTCTTTACTTAAATGGCGTTAGCGACAGTCAAAATGTAGGTGCAATGTGCCGTAATGCAAAGGCTTTTGGATATACCGGGATAATTACAGATAGCAATGGGTGTAGTATTTACGTCAGAAGAACGATACGTGTTTCAATGGGGTGCACATTTAGCCTTAAGTACTATGAATCGATCGATCCAGTCGATACTTTAAAAATGCTGCGAGAAAGAAACTATCAATTAATCTCCACAAGCCTAGGGGCAGACTGTGTAAGCATCAATAGAATCAGCGCACAAAAAAAACACGTGGTGATTATAGGAAACGAAGACCTCGGAGTCGATCCAGCGATTAATGAACTAGCGGATCTTAGGGTGCGGATTCCTATCGACCCCGAAGTAGATAGTCTAAATGCTGCCTGTGCAAGTGCTGTCATTTTGCATGCTGCATCTAACGGTATTTTCTCATAATATATTAATGAAAAATCAGCTATAGTTCCAAAAGATTTGTACAATTCCGATAGATCAGGCAGAGTCATGCTAGAAATAAAAAACCTCACAAAAACCTATCGTCAAGGCAGTTCAGATATTAAAGTCTTGACCGACCTTAACTTATCCGTGAGCCGCGGTGAGTCAGTTGCAATACTTGGACAATCTGGAAGTGGCAAATCCACACTGCTGTCCTTGATAGCCGGACTCGATCGCCCCTCATCGGGTACCATATTCATGAATGACAAAGAGATTAATCAACTATCTGAAAAACAGCTTTCGGAGTTCCGCTCCCACAACCTCGGCATAGTTTTCCAGCAATTTCACCTCATGTCGAATCTCACAGCTTTGGAAAATATCAGTTTACCTCTAGAAATATTTAAAGATCCAGACGCCAAAACAAAGGCACTTCAGGTTTTGCAGCTTGTAGGCCTTGAACAGCGTAAGAATCATTTTCCATCGGAACTTAGCGGGGGCGAGAAGCAACGGGTTGCGATTGCTAGGGCGTTTGTTGTACGGCCAAAGATACTTCTAGCCGATGAACCAAGCGGCAACCTGGACAAAGATACCGGAGATAATATTATGAATCTGATATTTGAAGCCTGTAAAGAGCACCAGACAACCTTTATTTTAGTCACTCATAACGAAGAATTAGCATCAAACTGTGACCGAACCCTAACTCTGAAACAAGGTTGCTTAACCTCTTAAGCCGGAATTTTCACAATGCTTTTTAAACTTTCGATGCGAGAAATTTTAAATAATAAAAAATTCAGCTTATTATTTATTTTAAATATTTCTCTAGGTATTAGTGGCTTTATCTTCCTTGATGCATTTAAGCAGACCCTCCAAGATAAATTATCCCAAGGCTCAAAAAACATTCTCACTGCGGATCTTTCTATAGAAGCAAAAAATCGTTTTTTTTCCGAAGACGAACTCAAGATTATCTCCGGTACGACCAGCGAATACTCGGTAGATCAAACAACCACGATTAATACATTCTCTATGGTAGCTAGTAGTGACAGATCGAAACTGATACTCCTTATTGGGATAAATGACCCTCACCCAATGTATGGCCAAATTCAGCTAAAGAATCATGGCCCGGTGAATAGCTCTTCGGTAAAAAATATTTTAAGTGCTCCAAAAGTTTGGATTTATCCAGAACTAGCCATGCAGCTAAAGCTTACTGTCGGAGATAAAATCAAAATTGGTGACAAGGATTTTATAATTGATGATATTGTTATAGACGACTCAAGCAGCACCGCGTCAGCTTTTGCCTTTGCGCCTAGGGTATACATTGACCAGAACCTAATCAGCCAGACTAAGCTCATACAGCCTGGCAGTAGATTTACTGTTACACAGCTATACAAACTTAAACAAGGCGCTCCCTTAGAAGCACTTGAGTCAAAGCTGCGAGGTCAACTCAGAGACAAAACCCTTCGAGTCATCACCCATAAGAAAACAAGTGAGAACTTGAATAGATCTTTAAGCTATTTAAACGATTACTTAGGTTTAATCGCGCTGATTGCCCTGTTTCTTTCAGCCATTGGATCGACTTATTTATTTCGCAGCTATCTGGCGTCCAAAGTTAGGGAAGTGGCTACCCTTTTGAGTTTGGGGGTTCAGGCTAGACAAGTTAAATCATTACATCTACTTCAGCTGTTTCTTCTTGGCTCAGCTGCATCTATCTTATCGCTTTTATTTACCTACACCTTATTTCCACTAGTTCCAATAATATTTGGCGATCTGTTACCAATCTCGGTTCAGCCTATTTTGACCTGGAATACTGCACTAGTAGCTTTGGCAATGGGCTCATTGAGCAGTGTGCTTGTGTGCCTACCTGAGGTTGCAAAAATAACAGCGTTAAAGCCGGCAATACTTTTTCAAAATGTTGATATGGTTCCTCGATACTCTTCGAGGCACTGGTTGCTATACCTGCCACTGCTCATCTTAATTTTTGCGCTAGCAATCTATGAATCTCAATCGATAAGGGTCGGGAGCATCTTTTCGGTCGTGTTTATTGCCGCGGCTTTAGTTTTAACTTTTATGAGCCTACCTATTTTTAAGCTTATAGGAGGCATCAACTTCCTATCTAAATTCCTAACCCTAAAGCTTGCTGTTAGACAACTTGCAAGAAGCAAGTTTAGCACTGCGGCAAGTTTTCTGGCGGTAAGCCTAGGTTCGTTGATGGTGTGCTTGGTCCCGCAGCTATATCGCATTGTAATCGAAGAGATTACTACGCCTAAAGGAGCGACGATTCCATCTTTATTCCTTGTTGACATCCAAGAAGACCAGCTCGGGAGTTTAAAGGAAGCTGTTACTGAGTCTGGAAATAAGTTGGATCAGATCTCACCGCTTATTCGGGCAAGGCTCACTAAAATCAATGGACAAGATCTTGTTTATGACAGTGGCACTCCGCTCACTAGAGAGGACCAGAGGCGCAAGTGGGTTCGAACGCGCGCTCAGAACATAACGACCCGACTTGGACTGACAAGCTCTGAAACTATTATCGAAGGTAAGCCATTTTCCAAAGCGTATGAGTGGAATTCGGACGAACTGCCAGAGATTTCTCTGGAAATGCGCTACGC
>JANQHA010000567.1 GCA_028282865.1 Oligoflexales bacterium | reverse complement strand
CGACTGCCGAAACCTGCACCTTTGGCAGTCGCCAAATTCCCGTAAGGTTTACATCTGTGATCACTGCTGGCCTACTTCCCCCGCGAAAAGCTACTAGTTGGTAGTTTCCTGCTGCCAGTTTAGGGGTTGATAGTTTAAGAGGTGTTACTGCGCTTTCTAACCTATTAAAGGACTGGTAGACGATGTCTCCAGCATTTGATTGCACAAAAAACCCTAGATAAGTATTTGCTCCATCATCCTGGTCCACGACGACACCATCAAAGTTTAGTTCACTGGGCTCTGTAAGTCGGATTTGAGTACGCCAATGATCGTTTAGACCAAGGGTCTGATTGATTTCAGCTATTTTATACTGCCTGTGGGTGTCATCTGCTATATGCACAACCACGGGAACACTGAGCAACACTAATCCATCTTCTGGTCGAACCAGTTTAATAACATCGGTATAGGACCCAGGTTTTAGTAGCTTAGACTTGTCAAAACTTACGCTAAATCTCGCTCCGGTTGCCTGGAGTAAAACGACATCATTAGTGCTAAGAAAGTCACTTTCATGAATAACTTCTAATGGCTGGGCAAAGTTTAATGCGTCTACCAAAGCCAGCGACTCCGATGTCAAGGTGACCGATATAGTAGCGTTGCCTCGGTACCCTTCAAGGACTAGACCATCTTTGTTGGTAGCTACTCCAGATATTGAGGTCTTCGCACGTAGATCATAGGCAAAGGGCTGAGAGGAGGTTTTATCTTCTTTAGCTGCTTTTAGCTCGGCGTGGAGCTTTTTGTAAATATCGTATGCTCTATCGACATTAATCACTCCGGCACCTTGTCTAAGCGCCTCGACATGATCTATTGGCTTGGAGGAGTTCACAACCGCTAGCTTCATCAACCGAGCATTTACTGCGATCCCCTCTTGTTTAAGCTGGGATACGATTGCCGATACCGCTCCGATCAAAGCAGGGGTAGCTGAACTAGTGCCGCCAAATCCCCGAAAAATTGTTCCCTGAGATTGCCTTTCTCCTCTTACCATAGTCATTAATGGGCTTATAGCATCTGGAATTTGTCGCCCTCCGCGTGTTGGACCGAAGGACGAATACCAGATCACTGAGTCTTCGACCTCGCCGTTCCAACCATAGACATTTCGTGCTTGCTCTTCTGAAACCATTGCTCCTACCGCAAAGCCGTGTCTAGGCATATAATCGACGGCATAACCGGAGGAGATTGCTGGGCCTTCGTTACCAGCTGCGATACCGATTAAGATACCCTTCGAAGCGATCTCTTTATCGAGGAAGTTAGAGAAAAACCGTGCGGATTGTAAATTTGCCACAGTGAAGCCCCAACTGATGCTAATAGCGTCAACGCTTTGATCGCGAGCATGAAGGAACATTTCCATGAATTGGTCTACGGTATAAACATCTTGGCCGATCACAT
>JANQHA010000390.1 GCA_028282865.1 Oligoflexales bacterium | reverse complement strand
CTCACTGATCAATTCTCTCTTTTTCTTTTCGCTAAGATAGTTTCGTACTTGTTTTTCTTGTTCAGCTTTTTTTAGCTTTTTTAACTCCGGATGATCTTTAAACTTATTTAGAGTCTCTTTAAGTTCTTTGCTGGAAACTTTTGCGTTAGCTTTAAAGAATTCATTTTTTACCGCATCGACGGATTTACCTTTTTTCTTTGCTAATTTTTGCCAATGATGCTCTAAGAATTTTTGATGAGCAATGCGTTCGATAAGGCTATATTTCTGTTTTTCTAACTTATAGAAGTCACCTTGGTTTTCCTTATAGACCTGAGGAACAGTCGTAGTCTTAGGACCAATTTTATAAGCTGCCTGCCCATATAGAACCGCTCCGGGTAATAAGAATACTGCGCATCCTGCAACAAAAAACTTCAATGACATGGTTTTCCTCTCTGATATAAAGTCCAACATAACAATAAGGCTATCACTCGCACTATGAGCTCAGCCTAAGAGTCTTTTATCATTAATTCGAAAGACGATCATATCAACCAGGCAACTAATGTCTACCGGAATGTACCAAGATTATGTTATTATGATCGACTGTTATTCAAAGTGCTAGAATCGGAGGCATTAGACCTATTCCATGAGTAACCCAAAACCAGACAAATTGGTGTGGATGGACCTAGAAATGACCGGGCTCGATCCCGAGGTAGATGAAATCATAGAAATTGCGACAATTATCACCGATCAGTCTTTAGAAGTGATCGCTCAAGGTCCGGAAATCGTTATCCACCAAGGCGCTGAGCGCTTTGAGCAAATGGACCAGTGGAATCAAGAGCATCATAAGAAGTCGGGACTATGGCAGAAGGTAGTGGCTTCGACCGTAAGCATGGCGGAAGCTGAGCAACAGACCTTAGATTTCTTAAAAAAGCATATTGGTGAAAAAGAAAGCCCACTATGCGGCAACAGCATCTGGCAGGACCGCAGGTTTCTTTGCAGACATATGAAGTCATTAGAGGACTTTCTTCACTACCGAATTATTGACGTCAGCTCAATCAAAGAATTAGCCACTAGGTGGTACCCTAAAAAGGAGTCTTTTGTCGCTAAAAAGAACAGTCACCGCGCGTTAGACGATATTATGGAAAGCATAGAAGAACTATCGTATTACCGAAAACATTTTTTTGTCTAAGAGTTCTATGACTACATCAAATCATAATAGCTTTATCGAACTAAAGAATATCTCAAAATCGTATCAAGCCGGTCTTAGTGAGGTTTCTGCATTGGGTCCTATAGATCTCTCAATAGCTAAGGGTGCGATTATTGCTTTGATGGGGCCATCGGGCTCTGGAAAATCAACCATGCTGAATTTACTAGGAGTACTTGATCGACCTACTACTGGCGACATCGTGATAGATGGATGCTCTACCAATTCTTTCGATGCCGACGAACAAGCTGTATTTAGAAATGAAAGTGTCGGGTTTATATTTCAAAATTTCAATTTAATTCCCGTACTATCGACCATAGAAAATGTCCTACTTCCAAGCCAGCTTTCTCGTTCATCGGATGCCACTACAGCCAACAGCCGCGCTGCGCATTTAATCAAAGCAGTTGGTATCGAAGAGCAAACGAACCAAAGCGCAAACCGCCTTTCAGGTGGCCAAATGCAAAGGGCAGCAATCGCTCGAGCGCTGATAAACCAGCCTAAGCTAATACTTGCTGACGAGCCTACGGCGAATTTAGATGAAAACACAGCAAAGAAAGTACTAGAATTACTTAGCACAGTTTGTCGCGACGAAGGTGCTACTATTGTCATCGCGACCCATGACCCTTCAGTATTACCTTATTGTCAACGTATCGTTAGTTTGCGCGATGGAAAGATCGCCGATGACCGGTCGACATAACTCAATAAATAGTCACTAGCCACCACAAGGAAATGTTTCGACTTTTCCATTTTGAGTGAACTTACAAAGGTTGAAAGTCATGGACATATCTTTTCGGCGTTTCCTATGAGAGTTGTAATATAGGTCTCTCACGTCGACTCGCATGATTTTCTTTGCATTAGTATCAATATGGTATGTCGAACTCTGCGCTAGTGGAAAACGATCGTAAAGCCGACCATCGGTATCTTCCGGGATATTGGCGCTAATTCTAATCTGAACTTGATTGTCAGTTGCGCTAACCAATTCAACCCCTACAGATACGCTATAGCCTCCGCCAGATCCAGTGACATTGATCTGATAACTAACAGGTTGTTGCGATAAAACATCATAACGACTCTTATCACTAGGAATCACGAGAAAAGGTAGCGGTGACGAGAAGTTTGCAGAGTCAGAGCCAAACCCCGTCGATGAGCTAGTACCCTGGGCATACATCAAAAAATCTAAGTAGACAAACCCCTGCGTTCGCTCGAGCTCAAAAATCTTATCTTTGGGGATTCTTTGGTAGTTCGTACTTCCTACCAACTTCATAACTTCCTTATTTACATTCGAATCAGAAGAGGTGAAACTCAAGGTTTGGTTGGTGAATTGGTTTTGGTTAACCTTTTGCATAATTCGAGACTGAATCGGGTTAGCATCAACAGAGTTCAGCACTCCAGAGCCAAAATACTCCGTAGTCGGATAATTAGCTGGCTCTTCAAGGGAGTCAAATTGCCCAGTGCCAAATGTTCCATCGGCATTTGCATTGGCATCCTGGCCATTGCCAAAACTAGTAGGCTTCTTCTTGCGCTCAAAGCCGACATTATCGTCTGCTTGGCATGCGCCCAACAAAATAACTAAGCAAGTTAAAGGTATATATATTTGCCCTAAACTCATGGAGCTCCCGAGTACTAAAATGAACCTAAGATCTTATCGGGTACCCTTAGCGGCATCTTAACCACCAAACCAAAACACCAAAAAAGTTAAATAAATT
>JANQHA010000357.1 GCA_028282865.1 Oligoflexales bacterium | reverse complement strand
CAAAACGGTCGATATAGCTGGTAGAGGGGGAACTTCTTGGCCTTATGTTGAAGGGCTAAGATCTGAAAACTCTGCCAGGTTTCGGCTGGCAAACACCTTTCGCAATTGGGGCATTCCGACCGCACATGCTCTCGCCGCGATAAAGTCCGAAATTCCAGAACTCGAGATCATTGCGACAGGGGGAATAAGAGACGGCTTAGAAGTTGCAAAAGCTGTCGCCCTAGGGGCTTCAGCCGCAGGTATTGGCCTACCGCTAATGAAAGCCGCATTGACCGATGAGGATGAGCCTAAAAATGTCCTGGGTGAGTTTGTCGATGGTTTGAAATTAAGCATGATGGGCACAGACTCAAAGAAAATCTATCAATTGAAAAAAAGGATAGTTTTCGGTAACCCTTACGAGAACAGATTATATAAACATGCTCAAAATGTTGGGAAGCTACCTGCTGATGTTGGACAGTTAATTAATTAGGAGAACAGTTTTTTGAACAGTAAAGATTCGGATCACCTCTCGTCAAGATTACCAGGTTTCTACGAGCTGCCCATTGGGGAGCGTGTAAACTTAGCTAAGACCTTTGCTTCGCTCTCAGACAACGATGCCAAGAATTTGTCACAATTTAACACCATTTCACCGGAGCTTGCCGATGTTTTTATTGAGAATGCTATAGGAACCTTTAGCCTTCCACTTGGTGTAGCTACCAACTTTCTAATCAATGGCGAAGAAGTTCTCATTCCTATGGCGGTCGAGGAGACAAGCGTTCTGGCAGCAGCTAGTCATGGTGCCAAACTTGCGAGGCAAGGCGGAGGTTTTGACGCGACAAGCAGCGAGCCCGTCATGACCGGCCAGATCCAACTTTTTTTAAAAAGCCATGTTGACTTTGATGCTATTTTGGTGGAGCACCGACAAACACTTATAGACTATGCAAATCGAGGCCAAGATCGTCTGTTGGCGCGCGGAGGCGGGGCAAAGGCTCTGAGTTGGCGTCATATAGCTGAAGAAAACTTGCTGATACTACACCTAGACATCGATACTCGAGACGCTATGGGAGCTAATATTGTCAACACCATGTGTGAGAGAGTCTCCGGTCTTATGCCCGAGCTATTTCATTGTGACATTGGATTAAGAATTTTGACAAACCTTACAGATAAGCGCACTGCAAAAGCACAGTGCACCATTCCACCGCAAGCTTTCGATAGCAAAGAATTTTGCGGTAAAGAGGTCGTCGACCGAATTGAGAAGGCTTACAGATTTGCGTTTCATGATGTTTACCGTGCTACGACCCATAATAAAGGGGTGATGAATGGCATCGATCCTGTCGTTATTGCCACCGGCAATGATTGGCGAGCGATCGAGGCCGGGGCTCATGCCTTTGCAGCAAGAAGTGGTATTTATCGTCCTATGACTCATTGGCGCATCGATGGCAACGGAAACCTATGTGGAGTTTTAGAACTACCTATGGCGGTTGGTACCGTCGGAGGAGTGACAAAGCTACACCCCACTGCACAGGCGGCACTCAAGCTACTGGGAAACCCAAATGCAAGAAAGCTCTCAGAAATCATGTGCTGCGTCGGTCTAGCTCAAAACCTTTCGGCATTAAGGGCACTAGCATCAGAGGGAATTCAAAAAGGACACATGAGCCTGCACCAAAAAAACCTAGAAATGATGAAACGTCAGGGAGCCACTAGATATTGAAACAGGTCACTGTCACCGTTCCTGGTAAAATCATGCTTGCCGGAGAGTACGCTGTTCTCCGCGGAGGTTCATCGTTAGCAAATACCATCGATAAAGACTTAACAGTAAAAGTCGAACAAAACTCGTCACCTGGTGTGGTCAAAGTTCTGTCTTCACTTTGGGATAAACCGGTATACCTAGATCCATCGCTATCAAAATCTGATGTCCATATCGAGCCGTTACTAGAGTCTACAGCTGCGTGCTGTGACCGCTTTAGCTGCAACAATGCCACTGTTTCGGTCGATGAAGGTTTGAAAGTTGAGCATGGAGTCGGTTCCTCGTCGGCTCTTAGATTTGGTGTACTGCTTGGGTTCGAAACTTTGTATGGAGGTTCAAAATTGGATCAACCCTCGGACGCCGGACTCCGCTGGGATTTGGCGCGTGAGTGCTACCATATGCAGAAATCTCATCAAAATCATGCTTCGGGCTACGACATTGCAACTCAAAATGTCGGTGGTCTGGTGATGATAAAGCCGTTAGCTACTGGCCAAGACATGTGGCCTGGCATAGTAACCAAACTAGGAGGTCGTCAAGATAGCTTAAACAGCTTGATCACCAGTTATGTATGTAACGTAGGCGCTAATACCAAAACTTTATTAAACCAAGTTTTACAATGGCTAGATGGTGAGAAGCTATGGGAAAAGCTCCTACCATTATCAGAAGAGTTAGTAGCTAGTTTCATTGACATCATCGATAATCCGGAATCTGACCATAGTAAACAGCGCATGATCGCATCAGTCATAAAGCATCGTAACTTTTTTGAGCAAGCTCCAGGCTTCCCAAGAGATATCTTAGAATCGCTTAAGACTGTAAACGGGTTTGATGAAAGCTGGACTTTCAAAACAACCGGCGCTGGCGGGCATGATGCAATATTAATTATTGGCAACCCTCCCGAACAAGAGTTAGGAAACACGCTTAAAGAAATTGGCTGGGAAAAAAGCTCTTATAGATTCAGCCAACGAAGCGCCACCGTCTCATTAGAGGAGACGGTTCATTGACTCCAACAATTCAATATATTGCCGAAGTACCGAGCAATATTGCTTTGATCAAGTATTGGGGAAAAGTCCCAGGGCATGAGCAACTCCCAACAAATGATTCGCTATCGTTTACTCTTGATCAAACGAGTACCCAAACATTAGCCAGTGTAACCGATGCTGGAAGTTTTCAAGTTTTTTACGATCAGCATCAGCTATTTGAATCGGATCCATTTGCAAAAAAAATTTTTAGTCATTTAAAATTCTTGGCTAAAGAATTGCACTTTAATCGTAAGCTAGTCATTCGGACCAAAAACTCCTTTCCTAGTGGTTGCGGTATTGCTAGCAGCGCTAGTGGGATGGGTGCACTTACCCTAGCATCTGTAGCAGCCTGGACCCAGTCATCTTCTTTAGAAGAGTTGGAGGATCAAGGGTTTTATCGAGAGAAACTAGCTAGGCTAGCTAGGTTGGGCTCCGGAAGTGCTTGCAGAAGCTTTTGGGGTGGCTTTGTTCAGTGGCAAACTGCTGAGTCGGAAAGTTTACAACTTGTTAAGCCGCTGTGGCCTAGCAACCACTGGGACCTTTCAGATATAGTAGTCATCGTTTCTAATAAGACCAAACCAGTTAGTTCTTCTTCGGGACACCTAACAGCTCCTTCTAGCTCATTATTTCGCCCGCGAGTCGCGGCAATACCAGAACGCATGAATTCACTTAAAGCTGCGATTGAAAAGCGAGACTTTGAGTCATTAGGTAGAATCATCGAACAAGACTCTACAGAGATGCACGGCGTCATGATGAGCTCGACACCACCAATAAGTTATTATTTAGACGAGACAATTGAATTTTTAGAGTGGCTAAAAAGCAAGCGCTATAGTGAGGAGTTCACAGCTTATGCGACTCTAGATGCCGGTCCAAATATTCACGTAATTTGCGAAACAAAA
>JANQHA010000278.1 GCA_028282865.1 Oligoflexales bacterium | reverse complement strand
TCCCTGTGAAGCGGTATGTCCGGTTTATGCGACTGCTCATGACCCAGAAGGCATGAATGGTCAAACCTATAACCGCTGTGTCGGTACTCGCTACTGTGCTAACGCTTGCCCTTACAAGGTTCGTAGGTTTAATTGGTATACCCATAAATGGAACGTTATAAGCAAGACTAACGAACGAGATCGAAACCCTCGCGCTTTAAATCCAGACATCACTGTTCGTACCCGCGGTGTGATGGAAAAGTGTAGCTTCTGCGTTCAAAGAATTAGAGACGCTAAACACCGTGCTGAAGGCCGGGGTGGCAAAGTCCGCGATGGAGAGATCCGGACCGCATGTGAGCAGGTTTGCCCAGCGAACGCTATTACCTTTGGCAATCTTAAGGACGGCCGTAGCCGTATTACTCGAAACCGGTCTGATAACAGATCGTTTTTAATGCTTAATGCAGATGCAAGTCATGGACATTACGGAATCAAGACTTTGCCTAATGTGAGCTATTTGGCAGAGGTCACTCATAAAGAGTCGGCTATCAATAAACACCATGGTAGTTCGAGTGATAAACACGATGCTAAAAAGTCTAATAAAGACACAGACCATTAGGACTGATGGAGCGGAATGAATGACTGAAAAATGGACTAAAACGGTTTCGGATGTAAATGACGGCATTCTAGCGAACCTTAATAACCCGCATCCTATGTTCTACGTTGCATGGGTTATTTCTGGACTGTGTGTTTTGCTTGGGATTGGCTGCTGGGCGTATCAAACGACTGTTGGTATGGGAGCTGCTGGAATTAACAGTCCAGTATATTGGGGGGTTTATATTACCAATTTCGTCTTTTGGGTCGGTATAGGCCACGCGGGAACACTTATTTCAGCAATTTTGTTTTTGTTCCGTGCCAAATGGAGAAATACTGTCGCTCGTGGTGCCGAGGCGATGACTATCTTCGCGGTTATAACAGCAGGACTCTTTCCTTTAATCCATGTGGGGCGGCTCTGGTTAGCTCCTTATTGGATGGCTCCGCTGCCAAATACCAATAACCTTTGGGTAAACTTCCGGTCTCCTCTGGTCTGGGATATTTTTGCGATTTCTACTTACCTGACTGTTTCGTTGCTGTTTTGGTATATGGGAATGGTTCCTGATTTAGCTTCTATTCGTGATCGAGTGAAGGGCTTTAAAAGATTGATTTATGGACTGTTGTCTTTTGGTTGGCGTGGAACTGCTAAACAATGGCACCATTACGAAGCTGGCTATGGCTTTCTAGCCGCCTTAGCTACTCCTCTGGTATTGTCAGTTCATAGCGTCGTTTCTTGGGACTTTGCTATGTCACTGCAGCCTGGATGGCATACGACGATCTTTCCTCCATACTTCGTTGCTGGTGCGATTTTATCAGGTTGTTCGATGGTTTATACCTTGTTAGTCCCGATTCGTAAGATGTTCCGTTTTGAAGGGTTTATTACGGAAGACCATCTTGAGTCCTGCCTGAAGTTGACTCTGTTAACTTCTTCGATTGTTGCCTACGCCTACGGAATTGAGTTCTTTATTGCTTGGTATTCCGGTAACGAGCAAGAGTGGGCGATCTTTAGAAGTAGAGCTATTGGCCCCTACAGTTTTTATTTTTGGACCATGGTATTTTGTAACTGCATTTTTCCTCTTATTTGGTGGTCCAAAAGAATGCGAAGGAACATTCCAATCTCAATGTTTGTAGCTGTTCTAGTCAATGTGGGCATGTGGTTCGAACGCTATAACATTGTCTTGTCTTCACTGGTAGAGGACTTTGTGCCAGGCTCATGGGGACACTACGAGCCGTCGTTAATTGAAATTGGGATCACGATCGGGAGCTTTGGATGGTTTTTCTTCTGGTTCTTTATCTTCTGTAAATTTTTCCCAATTGTTTCTATGTCAGAGATTAAATTAATTATGCCAAAGCCCATGAGCCGGGCTGAGCAGAAGTAGGAGGACTGTCAATGTCAGAGAGCGGTGTCTTAGCAGTCTACAAATATTTGGACCAGGTCGTTGACGTAATGGAGAAGATTAAAGGTCGAGCAGACTTTGCTGGTCATGAGGTTTTCAGCCCTACATCATATCACGAGATTGAGCATGCTGGAGGGTTTGGGTCCAGCCCGGTTAAGTGGTTTACTCTGGTCGGGGGAATGACAGGAACTATCTCCGGTTTTGTATTACCGTTGTTATGCGACTATGACTGGCCGATGGTTGTTGGTGGTAAGACCGCTGGTATCTACTCTTTGCCCGCATACGTCATCATCGGGTTTGAGCTTACTATTCTGCTTGGCGCCATCGCGACGATTGCTGGTATGTTAGTTATGGGGCGGATTCCGAACCCAAAAGCAACTATTATGGATGTTAGAACCACTGATGACCATTTTGCTATTTTTGTTCCAGGAATTGACGAGAGTAGTGAGCAAGCTACTTTACTTAGGTCAGGCGGTGCTAGTGAGATCCGAACTGTTGGAGTGAATGGATGACTAAAGTAGGAAACCACGGGTTTTTGGCGCAGTTGGGGTTGCTAGCTTTCTCGTTGTTATTAATGACCTTGGTTGGTTGCGAGATTAATAGCAACGATACCAAGATCCAGTATATGCCTGATATGGCAGATGGACCAACGGTTAAGGCACAGGAAGACTACCTGGATCCTCCGGAGTTTAGTGTTCCTGTTAACGGAATTTTGTACCCTAAGACCGTGGAGCAATCCGAAAAACTACTTAAGAACCCATTTCCAGCTTCTGACAAAGTCGTCGCCGAAGGCAAGGAGATGTATAACACTTTTTGTATTCCTTGCCACGGTCCTAAGGGTAAAGGTAATAATGCTCTCGGCGGAAAGTATCCGACACCACCTGATTTGACGCTTCCAATGTATAAGAATCGCGCGGATGGTTTTTATTTTCACCGTATAACTTTTGGCTCGGCAATTATGCCCGGGTATGGTCATGCGATTTCTCCGCATGAGCGTTGGATGTTGATTCACTATATGCGATCTTTGCAGAATTAGAGGCCTTAGTATGGACATAAAAAATCTTCAAGCTACACGAGATCAGTTGTTTTTAAAAACATCTAGTTCGGTTTCGAGCGGTGTTTTAGTTGTCGGGTTGGCTGGAGCTACCTTGTTAGCGTATGGCTTCTTTATGGGAATGGCTCCCAGAGTCTGGGGTGCACTGCTATTAAATATGTTCTTTTTCTATAGCATAGCGCTGGGGGGTATCGCCTTTTCAGGAATGCAAGATGTCATTGGTGCGGTTTGGGGCCGGCCTATCAAACGGCTTCATGAGTCTTTCGCGAGTTTTCTACCTATTGGTAGTGCTTTTTTTCTAATTTTTTTAGTTTGCCTTTGGTTTGATATTCTTCAAGCCCGCGAGGTGTTTCCGTGGATGAAGAATCCAGAGATATTGGATCACTTTCCGGGAAAAGATGTTTGGTTACAGCCAGGTTTTATGATTGTCCGGGATGTGTTCGCGGTGGTTGCCATCCTTCTGATGTCTATGTGGCAATTGAGGCGCTCTACCCTAAGAGACAAAGTTTTTATGACTTCGGGAGATAGCCCGGCCGCTCGCGAGTGTGCATTGCTAGCAAGAGATCAGCTGCGATTTTGGAGTGCACCTATTCTATTCGCGTATGCACTTTGTTATTCATTACTTGGTTTTGACTTGTTGATGTCTTTAGCACCCACTTGGTTCTCGACTCTTTGGGGTGGGTGGCTATTTGCCATAATGATGCAAACGCTTATGGCATCTATCCTTTTGTTTTTGTTTATTCTTAAGTCTAACCCGATTGGTAAAGCTTACGGACAGCAGCAGTTTCATGATATTGGCAAGTTGATGCATGGGTTTAGTATTTTCTTTGCTTATCTTACGTACGCTCATGTATTGACTTACTGGTATGGTAATGTCCCTGAAGAAACAGAATATTTCTTAGAGCGACTTGAGGGGCCGTGGTTTTGGATTGTATGTATTTCTCCATTCTTTAATTTTGTTATTCCTCTCTATGCTTTGCTCTTTAAGGCGGCTAAATGGACCGCTGTGTTGGCGGTACCGCTTGCGCTTATGATACTGATAGCCCAGTGGTTTGTTTTTGTACTGGTGGTGGTGCCGGCTATTGATGGCCATCATTGGACTGCGAGTTATTTGGATCTAGGCGGTTTGGGTCTTGGGCTTGGCTTGTTTATTGGATCAATCATCTACTTCGGTAAATCAAATGTTATGGTTGGAGTTGCTGATCCTTTACTGCCTGAGGCATATGAAGGCCACCACTAAGGTCGTCGATGGGATTTAGCCAATAAGATTAGAGTGTATCCAGAAATAGCATGCGGCTACGACCATGATGTTAAGCGCCCATAGCTTTGCGTTTTTAATGGTCATTTCCTAGCTCCTATTTCCTCTGCCAGTAGCTTTTTTCGGTATCTACGAAAAATAATTTACCAACTATTTAGATAAGCTTAAAAACCTAGATAAATTAGATATTTGTAGTGAATCTGATGGTGACGGAGGAAGGTGTGGTGCGATTTTCGCGATGATATTGTGGTGACATTTCTGGTGACGGAGGTGAGTGTCACCAAGACAATATGGTGGAGAGGTGGTGACGGAGGTGGGGATGTGAGAAAATATTCCTACTATGTAAGTTTAGTTAACTCGGAGGCTCATATGGCTAGTACTTTTGAGGTTGCTACTAGAGCAGCGATTCAGGAAATTTTGATGAACAATGTTCAAGAAACAAAGTTTGGTTATATTTTAACCAAGGAATCGATTGAGGATTTTAGCAACGATATATTCGATCTATTTGTTACTAGCCGGAATTTAAAGTCTGCGGGTGATCGATTGCTTGGCGGTCAAGCTGCTGTTTCGCAAAGACCATCGGGTAGGCAGAAGGGGAGGTAGTTAATATGTTGCGGGTAATACTAAGCGTGGTTTTTCTAATATCATTTTCAGCTTGTAAGAGCACAGAAAATAGGTCTTCACTTCAAATCCTTGGAGGCTTACCTATTAA
>JANQHA010000252.1 GCA_028282865.1 Oligoflexales bacterium | reverse complement strand
TGTCTGAGGCTGCCCAAATTCTAAAACATGCGACCGACCGCAGCCTAGTCATTTTAGATGAAATCGGCCGTGGTACATCCACTGAGGACGGTTTGGCTTTGGCCCTGGCAATTCTTGAAGAGCTAGCAACCAATATCAAATGCTGTTCTCTTTTTGCAACTCACTATCACGAGATCATCCCTTTAGCAGCCGAGCTCGAGAGCGTAAGAAACGTTCATACCGAAGTGATAGAACAAGATCAGACGATAACATTTAGCCATCGCTTGATCGACGGGGTCTGTAGTAACTCTTTTGGAATCGAGGTCGCTAAAATTGCAGGGGTTCCCACTAAGGTGATCCGCAGAGCTCAAATGATCATCAGCAAGAGGCAGCAAGACAAACCCGATGAGCAGCACGGCCATATAGTAGAAAAGGACGCTAAATCGCTATTTTCTACAGAAAACTGTGGCAAATCTGCACCCGACCTAGAGAACTACAGCACCTTTATGGAGTGGTCGGAGCAAATTAAAAAGATGAAAATACACAAGACCACGCCTATACAAGCACTTAATATTCTTGACAAAATACGCTCTGACCTCGATGCCGGGCAGCAGCTGGAGTTGTTTGACTAAACCCGCTAACTGCTTAATTGGACTATTGAATTTTTGGCATTTAAGTTTTAAACTGGAGAGCTAAGCAGGCAGCAGACCCGTGTTGACCTAAGCTATGGTGGGAAAATGAGTATTTCTGAAGAAGCAGCTTTTACCAAAGAAGAGTTAGAGAATTTTAGAGCATCGCTGAAAGCTGAGAGAGACAAACTCATCGCGAAAGCTAAGCAGACCGTCGAAGCTGGTGGCATCCACCTAGATCAAAATGAGATGATGGATGAAGTTGACCTAGCATCACAAACCGTCGAGCAAAACCTAACTTTTAAGCTATTAGATCGGGACCGGAAGCTACTTTCAGAAATCGACCATGCACTATCAAAAATCGATAATGGAGAGTTTGGCTACTGCGAAGGAACCGGGG
>JANQHA010000235.1 GCA_028282865.1 Oligoflexales bacterium | reverse complement strand
GTTTTAGGGCCGTATGATCTAAAAACTTAGCTAATTGTCTCTTAGATTTGAACATCCATTAGTACCTCCAAACTGATTTTCCCTAGCCGGGCTATAGCAGTTAAGCACGCCATTCTCCATGAAATTATGATAAAGAATGAGTTATAATTAAAAAATACCAATTATTTCATTAGGATAGATCACAAAGATATAGTTTATTTTGTAATTATATTTGCTGACTTTCAAATAATTTAGTGTTAAAACCTTAATAAAAATTGCGCTATTATAAATTGGAACTACTTACTGGAGGCCAATAAGACCCCCATGAGAATAACGAAGACAAAATTAACAATAATCCTATCACTGATGTTCGCTAACTCTGGATGCGGCAGCAAAACCTCTGCAGGTAGAAATGGTGATGTCGAGGAACGTAGGATAAAAAAGAAAGAAGACAGCAGTGATGAAAAAGAGTCATCATTTAGCTGCTTTTCAGCGGTAAAAGAATTACCTGAGACTATGGTTCAGGTCTGCGAAGAGTTGGCAAATGGGCACCACCCAAAATTTGCGGCCATACAGGCGGCATTATGTCATAGGAAACAGTTGAGCCACCTGTTGAAACCAGAATGTGGCTGGCAGGGCTCTGGCAGCGGTGAACCCTCTCAATACATTAAGGTAGTGAACCACACCGACTTGAACAGCACAGGTACTGACTTTTATTACTTTGGTGCCTACTCGCTGACTCTAAAAAGAAACAATCTTTCGTTTAGAGACATACTCCACCTGGCGCACAGTGACCCAAATGGCTACAAGAATTTTGGCTATAAGCTACCGAAGCATACCATCATTACCCCAATATCTTCGAGTACCGGAGATAACGGCTCAGAAGAGCTGACCTACCGCATGGATATAGTAGCCTCAGTAGGCTCAACCCACTTTAGATCGACCATGAAAAGTTACCAAACCGAGAATGGAACAGATATTATTTTCGATGAAGCTGATGGTATTTTTGATGGTATCAAGCAAAGAAATGCGCTCACTATAGCATTCGAGCTCCCCAATAACTCCGTTAAAGTAGTGGTTTTAGAAGAAAAAGAAATACCTGACAGAGGCCTTCACGATATAGCAAAGAAAGTATTGAAAGGCCTAGATATAAGTAGGATGAAACTCTACTATGAAAACTCATTGGTTCATTAAGCACCTAAACTACATAGCCTTTATCGCTATGTTCTCGACGTGTGGGGTCGACACCACCCCCCGCTACGGCGAAGATCAAAAAACCTTCGGTCTGGCGAAGGAAAGCAAGGATCATCGCGTACCGGTTCCCAACCCCTCTAAAGAGGTCAATGAGGCCGAAGAAACCATTGTTATTCCGCCTGATCGGTTGATCTTTAGATCGACATTCAAAGGAAAAATGGACCCCGACAGTGTAAGGTTTCTATATGGCGCTAGTGGAGTTACGGTTAAACCTAAAGAATCGGTGATGTACAGCCTTCTCGAAAGCAAGATCAATAGTTTGCTTCAAATGGAAGTTAATTTAATTGCTGAGCAGACCTTCGGAGACGGAAAGCATGCCCAGTATACCCAGTATATAACTTCTTCAATTGAGAAGGAGAAAAAAGATGTCGATAGCTTATTCAAGAGCACTGTTGATACCGGTGTTCAAATATACGATCGGGTCCTCGGTCGCGAGAACTGCCCAAAACAACTCGCCTGCATAGACCGTATGCGTATTTACTTAAATGATGAAAGAAGTGTCGGCTATACTTACTGCTTTTGGGATGAAAATGACCAGGTCACTTCCTTTCCACTCGGCGCATCACCGGGCGTATCCGCCGACGATCTTCATGGACTAGAAATGATTTTAGGACCTTATAAAATGATCAGATACGACGCAGTGGATGTCGTCTGTAGAAAAACCAACCTCACACCGAGGAAATCTATTGAGATCGAAGTTCAAACTAGCGTGGAAAATGATAAAAAAACACTGCTGAGAGTAGCTAAAAACAGCGATACGCAAAAAATAGACTTCGGAATTAAGGTCGAATATTTTAGAGTTGTCGACGGAGTAGCCGTTAGCGCAAACTCTGTACCTTATATGGATATGTTAACTAACCTACAGGCTAGAACCATATATTATTTTAACGCCGTTAGTAAGGATTTGGTTCTCATTAGTAAGACCGCTCGGCGGGAATTAAAAGATAGTTACCTTACTGGGCGCTACTACGGCGCGATGGTTGATGTCAATTTCAAACTATGTAAGGACCTTCTAATAAAAGGGTCAAAAAATCACTGTGAAAAATAACGAAACTCGACGTCAGCACATAAACAAGTTAGGTATTATTGCGGCGATAATCATTTATTTTACTACCTATTCATGGCCGAGCTTCGGACAGTTTATACCAGCCGGAGTTGAAAGCAAAACAGTTGGAATGGAGTCAGCTCTCAGCTCACGAAATGGTCCGGCTGTTTTGTATAATCCTGCCAACCTTGATTTCTCTGGCATTGGCCATGAAGGCTATTTTGAATTGGGCTACATCTCCGCTTCTTTAGCATATGAGCACCCCAACTTCGATCAAGTTAAGGTCGATGTCAACACTCCAGTCGCTAGCTTGGGTTATACAGGATCAATATTCGGTGAATCGTGGCATGTTGGTTTTTTATATTTTCCATGGAGCAGAGGTAAACAAGACATTGATGGTGTCCCCAGGCGTATTGCCGGGAATTATGAGCCTCTTTTTGTTAGCACAGAAAGTAATAATTACGACATAGGTATCGGAGCAAGTTATCGTTGGATGCCAGGCTTAAGCACCGGTCTTTCAGTTATCAGAAGGTC
>JANQHA010000183.1 GCA_028282865.1 Oligoflexales bacterium | reverse complement strand
ATTCATGATCGGATGACGGTAGACCAACGTCACAGTGTGATGAAAAAATACTTTGACCCTCCCATCGGTGAACAAGTCCATATCAGGGCAGATATGGTTAAGGATCCACGGCACCTAAAAAGCCAGCTCGAGTATTTTGGAAAGATAGAGATCAACCCGCCACCAGGCGTCTGCTTCACTGTCACTCGCTCCAAAAAATTAGAAGATGAAAAGGTTTGCAAGAAAAGAAAGCTAAATTTTGATCTGTCTATGTTGGCTACCGATGGCTCTCTTACTTGGAAAATATCTACAGGTCCCAAAGACTTTGGCAACATGTACACTTGGACCAGTAATGTCCGACTTGCTCACGTAATTGATTACGGCAAGAAATTTCCTCGGGTCGTAGCTTTGGCAGACTGTTTGCTTTCGAAGGAAAATAATATGAACATCGTTCATCTTCCGTTACTAGATGGCTTGAAATGGACTGTTAAGATTCCAAAGAAATTGACCAAAGTTTCGAAAACAAAAGAGAAAAAAAATGCTGAGGATTCGAAGCCTAAGAAAAGCACAGATCATTGGATTGTAAGTACTAAGCGCTCTTATCACCTAGACGCAAAATATGTCAAACTTTCCGATGGCCCAGTCGGTCATAAGGGTAGGTGTCGAATCCAGTTTAGCCATGCTCCTGGTGACCCCAACGGTGGCTGGATAGAGTGTCATGATGTTGACATGTATGATGTGGTTGATATCCGTTTAGGGTGTATTTCTGAGATTGCCTCACAATATAAGCTCAAATAGGAAATTTTTACCTGGTCACCCTACCTGCTCCCAGATTGTGGGTCCACGGCCTAGCTTGATATAATAGCATCAGGGTTCGTCTATTTTATTTGAGGTGGCTATTTCAATGGCTAACCAACAAATTAAATCAGTTGTGTTTGCTGGTGCACTTACTTTGTATGCATTGGGGTTTGGAAATCAACTTCTTGCAGCTAAGCATGTTGGAGGTTTCGACCGTACACACTATTTGTCCGAATCGAGCCATGTGCAGAAGCAAGTTAGATTTTGGGAAAAGATTTTTGCATCATACCCATCTACTACAGTGCTTATTCACGATGCGAATTTTCCGGAGTTGGTAACTGATTTGATAGATTTTAAAGTTTTCGCTAAGAGTCTGGGAGGCAAAGTTCTGACCGATCGATCGTATAGAAATCGAATATCTGATGGGTACCTTTCGAGGTATCAGATGGCCTTAAAGAGGTTTCACACTAAAGGTCGTAAGGCGGTGCTTACTGGTGCGATAGAGCGTCGCATTTTTAATGTTTATAAAACCAAGCCAGCCGCACTGAAACTCCTATTAAAAGGCCAGGTCTCTATCCGGAGTCAAACTGGTTTAGCAGACGAGTTTAAACGAGCTGTAGAACGGTCTTATAAATTCCTGCCTTTCATGGAGAGAGTTTTTCAGAGGGAAAATCTTCCTATCGATCTAACACGTATTGCTTTTGTCGAATCTATGTTTAATCCAAAAGCTGTTTCAAAGGTAGGGGCATCAGGGATTTGGCAGTTTATGCCAGCGACCGCTAGGCAATTCATGAAAGTGGATAAGTTTATTGATGAACGCAACTCGCCATACAAAGCCTCAGAGGGTGCAGCTAAGTTGTTAGCTAAAAACTACCGGCATCTAAGAAGCTGGCCGCTAGCTGTGACTGCATACAATTTCGGCCGGGCTGGTATGGCAAAAGCAAAACGTCGGATGGGAACCGACGACTTGGGCTATATTATTAAGAACTACCGAGCTAAAAGCTTTGGGTTTGCAAGTAAGAATTTTTACGCTGAATTTATTGCAGCTAGAAATATCTATCGAAGTTACTTTTCTGATAAACCTAAGAGGTTTTACCGAAATGATGTGATGAAAGTCAAACTTAAAAAGCCGATTACTATAGCAAGGCTTGTTTCTAAAACTTCTATAAATAAGGACTTATTATCGCGTTACAATTTATGCCTGACCCCTAGGGCTCTCAAGCATTATCATTACTCACCGCTGCCTGCTGGCTTTAATATATATGTTCCTGCGGCGTATGCAAGCTCGGTAAAACTAGCTGTTGGTCGATCTTCAAAAGCTCGTCAAGAAAGGTTTTAGTATATGAATAATTTAATATTTTTGTTGCTGTGGATGAACTCAAGCTTGGCCCTTGCGCAAGCTAAGGCTCAAAAACCTCTTAATGAAGTGGAGTCGATTCTCGATCAACTTGAAAAGCGGCTACAGGAAAACGAAGTTAAAACCTCTGCTCCTATGAGCTTTGGCTCCAAGAAGTACCTTAAAAGCGATGAGGGATTGGTTAAGTTTAAACAGGAAAAAATTGAGGCTGATCTTAACGAAAGTCAAAAACTAATCTCATTGTCGGAAGCTATCAGTAAACTTGAGGATGACATCAACAAAATTGACTCTGAGGTTCATTTAGCCAGGCAGTCGTTATTGGAGACTGCAAAAATTGATAATGTTGTCGAAATTGAAGGCTTGATCGGGAATCCCGACAAGATTGCATTACGCTCACTGCTAGTACATATCGATGGATACGAGGTTTATACTCTTAATGATTCGAACGGTCTGTGGATACCGTCTAAAAGTATTCCTTTGTATAGTGGGCCGATGAGCCCAGGGAAACACCGGGTGACGATTGATGCTCGGATATCTTCTAAGAGCTCTGATCACTTTCCCTTTATTAACGGCGATTATCAGGTAGTCTCAAGATCGTTTGAAATAGACATTCCTGATGGCGTATTCAAGAAAAGATGGTCGATAGATTTAGCTAAGAACTCAACTAAGAACTACCCAAAGGCTCAAGGTGAGTCAACTGATCAGGGTAGCAGTGACAAAAAGGTTAGCCAATGACTTTGCGCCTGATAACAAGCATATTGATTTACCTTCTGTTATCTATTCCAGTCTGTTTTGCTTCTGGAGTAGCGAAACAGGCTGTTTCGGTACCAGAGGTTGAGATCGAGCGTGGACTCACTACATTGAAGAATATTGACCATCAAGTTAGTACTCTTGAGGTCTTAAACAGTGAACATTCGGCTAGAGCTGTGATGCTGGCAGCCAAAAGATCATTTATGAACGCGCAGAAATACTTTGCCCAAGAGATGTATTTGGCGGCAATCCGCGAATCGTTGGCATACCAGAAGTTAAGCCAATCCCCAGAGACCTCTGATTATATGAAGTCACTCTACACGCTGGGCAGGTCCTATCAGGAAATTGGGATGGACATTCAGGCGCTGCAGGCCTATTTGAGGTATGTAGCGATTCATACGACTGTAGAGAAGCCAGATAACCCCCAACTTCTGAGGGTGTTGCATTATGCCATTCCACTTGCAACCAATCATTCAACCATTACCAACCAAGACCTTAAGAAGCTGTTTTCTGCGGTAGTGGGTATTAGTATGACAAAGACACAAAAAGCTGAGTTGCTTTATTACGCTGCCAATAGCGCTCGCGAATCTGGAGAAGTAAATATCGCAAGTGAATGGTTTGAACGGTCGGCTGCAATGAGCGCTGACCCTAATCTAACCGCTCGTTCAAGGTATTTTCATGCGTTGCTACTCCTCGGTCAGAGGAATTTTCAGGCAGCTAAGAAAATTCTATTAGAAAATGTTTCCAAAAATAGTGGTCCTAGTAAAGAGTTTGCCGAGTATTCTCTTTTAGCACTAGCTAGGATCAATATGACGACTAAAAATACCTCTGAGGCGCTGTCGTATTATAGACAGATCTCGGAGGAGTCGAGTCTTTATAAAGACGCTTTATTTGAGAGCATTTATGCATATGTCGAATTGAAGGACGGTAGTCGGGCCAGATCTGGGGCTGAGAAATTTTTGAAGATTTTCCCGTCAGATAATCGGGTTTTTCAACTAAAGTCCCTTATGAGCTACTTCTATTTAAAAGATGGAAAGTGGGATCTGGCTAAGTCATCGATGAATGACGCGGACGAGCAGCTTAGTAGATACCGGCAATGGATTGATCAAACTTATGCGAAATCTTCGGAGATTTCTCAGAGAGATATTGATAACCTATTTAAGCTGAGTAATGGCCAGATTTTACATTCTCCAGACGCCGTTCTTGGTCATAAGCTCTATAGTAAGTTAGCCGAGCTTAGCCGGAGAATATCAGACAGTCGGGCTAATCTAAGAAACCTTATATACACACTTGGCCGGACGAACCTAAAGCAGTTTAAACCTAGCTGGATCAATCGCAGCAAGCAATACGAACATTTATCTGAAAAAGCTTTGGTGGTTGGGCATAGGCTCATTTTTAGTATGCAAAATGCGATTAAGGATTCTTTATCTGACCTAGAAAAAAATTCTCTCGAAATATCTCGCAAACGCCGTTTTGATCTTTTTTCAGCTCCATCTAAAATGAAGCGGCGCAAAGAAATCTGGGCAAATTGGTCAAACGCGCTTGACCTGACTAAGGATATTGCGCAGAAGCAAGATCGTCTAAGAAGGCTTCATGCTGAACGATCAGCGGCGCAGTTGTTTTTTAGTAATTCTGAGTCTATAGACGATGTGAAAAGAGCAAAGTTAAAATCTGTTGAAAGATCTATTTCTAAGCTAGAGGAGTATCTTGCTCGATCTCTCGAGGTTATTCGTACTAGTAAGGTTATGGAGATTGTTAAACAGAGTCCTCACAGGGCTGCAAAGACTCTGCACGCTCGGTATGCAAATCTACTCAACGAAGAATACCTGATTATTGATAGGTTTATGCAAGATAAGCGTGACTCGCCGGTGTTCGTGACTTATATGTCCTTTGCAAAAGCTTGGAAGCGCTGGGAGTATGTTAATCGTAAACTTTACGAGAATATTGTTGCCTTCGACGGGTATGCAAAGAAGCATTTGAAAACAAATATTGATAGAATTCAATCTTTGATCTCTCGTCATGATGCTCTGCATGCTAGACAACAAATCTTGTTATCAAAGCTCGGAGAAGCTATGCGCGAGGGCATTAAGCCGATGGTTCAGTTTTACCACGATAAATTGGATCAACAGATGGCTAACACTCAAAAATGGCAGGCTGACTTAGAGTGGCTTCAATATGAAAAAGTCTCTCTGAATAAAGAGCGAGAAGATAAACGTTATCAACTAGAGCAGCAGATATTAAAAGATAGCTTACAGAACATCGAACAGGGAGTGTTATGGCAACCAAGATAAATCTAATAAATTTATTCTTACTGTCCCTGATCGCTGGCGTAGCGTCTAGCGCGAGATCACAGATTAAGCTATCAGGTGATGTTCCTAATCCTGATTCTCTTAAGGCTTTTCAAGAGTATTGGAGCGCCTTCTCCGAGTATGAAAAAAAGATCTCCGAAGAAGGGCGGAAAGAGATTGAGCAAAAGAACAAGAAAATCACTGATGAATACGAGGCTAAAAGAGCCCAGTTTTACAAAGACTCAATCGCAAAACTTGGCAGTGCGGAGAAAAAATATCGAGCACATTTAAAGCAGTATCCAAACGCAACAAATCGCGCACATATTCTGTTTAATCTTTCTCAAATATATAATTTATTTGCGAAAATATATGCGAGAACCAATACAGATATTGCTTCAAGTTATCGAAACCAGGCTATTGATGTTCTCAGTGGAATTGACAAGAATTACCCATCTTTTTCGCGTAGGTCGCAAGTATTATATTTTCTTGGATCGCTTCTTGAAAAAGAAAGTCGCATGGAGTCTGCTCTTCCGGTGTGGAGCCGGCTCGCAGCTATGCCCGAAAAGTCCGAGTACGTGTTGCAAGCTAATTTGGCGATAGGTGACTACTATTTTGACCGAGAAAATCCAAAGAAAGCCATAGACTACTATCAAGCTGCTAACTCTATGATGAAATCTGGTAATGCCAAAGACTTCCAACAGTTCCATATAGATATTATTTACCGTTTAGCATGGGGTGGCTACCGAACTACTGATCTAGAGTCTGCAATCCGGTACGCATTATCAGCCTTAACTCCAGGTTGGCAGCTTCCGGGCCCAGAGGAGTGGGGTAAGATGAAGCGGGACTTAATAGATATTTTGGCGGATTCACTCTATGAGATAAACGACTATAGGCGAGTCAAGCGCGTGCTTGGTAATAGGTCAATACTTGCCTCGGCTCCATTTGTCGCAAATAGAATGCTCGAGCGTTTGGAAAAGAATAAGCTCGTTAAACGAGCGATTAGAGTTGCTGAGTTTTCAGTCGAGCGCTTCTCAGATAGCTCTTTAGTGCCCAGATGGTACGGGCTTTTAGCTACAAGCTATAACAGTACTGGTGACGTGCGAAATAAAATATATGCTTTAGAGCGCTTAGCGATGCTTCTGCCTAAAAACAGCCTATGGCGAGTTCGCTATAAGAATCAGTTTGAACTCCTAAAAGATATGGAGCAACGTGCCGAGTCGGCCGCTGCCGCTGCCGCTGCTTATCACTACGATTACGGTTTAAGGTCTGGAAATCTTAATAATTTTATGAAGTCTGCCGGGCTGTACGAGAGCCTTATAAAATTCAAGCCTCACTCAGCAAAAAGCAACCATTGGCGACTCAGGGTCGCTCATTGCTACTTCTTCTCTTCAAAGAATGTTGAGGCTGCAAAACGCTATGCTGACCTTACTAAAAACTACAAACTCGACGACGTAACTCTTGAAGTTGCTTCGTATCAGTTAGTGTTGACTCGTGAGAAAAGGTGGCGAGAAGTATTTGCAAAATCGATCAAGCGAGGAATGCAGCCTAAAAATGATGAATCGGTTAAAAGATCGATCGCTGATCTTCGCGCTTCAGTCGATAAATTTGCCAACCGTTTCCCACGTAGGTCCAGAGCTGTAGACTTACTATTAGTTATGGCCTCCTCATATCGCGATTATGGCCAGGATCAGAATGCAGTCAGATATTGGGAGCGGGTATTAATATCCAAACCTAATACCTCACAGCGAGCTTCAGCAATCAGAGGCCTGATTGCGGCGAGTATTAAACAAGGTAAGAGTCGAGATGTGGTAGCACTAACCCGTAGGTTCTTAAAACTTGAGGACTGGAGCAGCTTGGGAGTCAACTTAGGTAATGAGCTTATGGGAGTTATTTCAACCGCAGCCCTTGATGAGGGGAAACGGTTAAATAATAAAGGTGAAATTGCTGAAGCCGGAATTTTCCTAGTTGAGATTGCGAAGGAGTTCAAGGCAATCCCGAACAGAGATAAAATCTTGCGAGATGGAGCCTACATGCTGGCAATTGCTGGGCAGTGGAGCTCTGCACTTGAGGCAGCGGAATTTTACCAGAAGCAAGGTATGAAAAAGTTTGGTGGCGATATGCAATACCTTATGGCTCGGTCTTACGAGTTTCAGGTTCGGTTTGCGGAAGCTGCGCAAGCATATTTGCTACTGGGCCAAAAATTCCCTAAGCACTCGCGTGCGCTGACTAGCCTTCGACGTTCTGAGAGCCTTGCTGTCTCTGAGAACGATTTTAAAACTGCTGGTATAGCTGTTAAATTGATTGCTGAACGCTCCAAGAACCAGAGAGATAAAACCTCTTCTTACGCGAGATCAATTGACTTTTTTGCGAAAGGTAATGACAACGCAATGTCTCTAGAAATTGCTGAGAAGAATCGCAAGTTGGCGAAGGGTGCCTCTGAACGGGTCTCAGCAGATTTGGCGTATGCCAAGGCTCTGCGAAGAAGCGGTAAATATGATGCTTATCTAAAGACATTGACTGCGATATCGTCTAACTTAAGAAGGCAGAAAAATAGTATTGATGGTGGTGTCTATAGCGCAGTTCACGGAGAGGTTCACTTTCTTTTAGGCGAAGAGTCCAGGGACGCTTTCGAAGACTTTGATATTTACGAGCGAGGAGATAACGTCGGCGAAAATATTCGGCAGAAAAATAGTTATTACCGAAATATGGTTACCAATTATGCTGAGGTGACTAAAGGCAACGACTATCGCTGGGCTCCGCAGGCACGTTATCGGCTGGCAGAGGCCTCTGAAAATTATGCCGATGATCTTACGAGCATCTCTAGTCGTCTGGGTGCTAAAGCTAACTCGGCATTAATAAGCCGATCAAAGAAATCGGCTGACCGTCTACGTAAACTAGCAAAGAAATATCTTAGCAATAACTTGCTAGAGCGACGACGAAACCCCCAGGCGTACCGCGGCAACGAATGGATCAAAAAATCCTCTATCCGGCTGTCTGGCTACGGGGTGTTGGACGACGATATAGAGTCAACAGATTCACTACCGACAGCTTCGTACACCGATATGCCTACTCAATGGAGCCCCTAGATGAAGTGTTTTTATCTTTTTACATTATTAATTCCGATTCAATTCGTTTCTGGGTGCTTTACTAGTTCTTCTGAGCCTAACCCCAAAGATTTAGATATTAATATGAAAAGATCGGCGGTTAAGTTTGATGACGCCAAGGGCTCTGCGACTTCAGCTAAGCCAATTGTTTTGCAGCATTACGAGACCATCGATTGGAAGTCCTTTTTTAAGCCGGCACCTAACTCTAAGCAGAGAAGCATGCTGGAACAGAAATTAGATTCTGCCCCTAGTTCTAACGACCCTCAAGAGCTTCTAGAACGCGGCCGTAAGGAGGTCGTGGTAGGGCGCTTTGCTGCCGCCAATGCTAGTTTTATGCATGCTCGTCGGCTTGCCCCTGACCGAGCGGATATTTTGCTCGAGATTGCTAAACTTCATCTTAGAAAACATGAGTCTGATGAGTCTTTTCGGTGGTTAGGGGTTGTTCGCGGACTAATCGAATCTAATAAGTCTGAAAGCCATGAACTTGTGTTTTTATATAAATATGTACTTGCACTAACACACTTGACAGCCAATGATATCAAGTCGGGGCGGAAAATTCTTAGCGACCTACTTGGGGTCGATAAAAGCTTTACCCCCGCTTATACTAGTCTGGCCTATTCATATTTAAAGGATGACAAGGTTAAAATCGCAGAGTTTATTGTCAAGCAAGGCCTAGATAGGACCTCAGATAGTGCGAGTCTGCAAAATTTGATGGGAGTGGTTTTTCAGCGTCAGGGGGATCACGATCGAGCTCAGAAGTACTTCGATCGCTCTCTAAAGATACAACCAACTTTTGCTCCGGCATTGATAAACCGAGCCCACTCCATGATTGAGCTCGGTGAGCTAGAGCCCGCTGAAATGAACCTCCAGAAAGCTATAAATTACTCACCTGGAAGCGTAAATGCATATATTGCCCTCGCCATGTGCCATAAAAAGATGGGTCGGTACCAGGATGCAAAAGCCAACCTTAACCGGGCTATCGATTTAGACCCTGACAGTGCCGCGGCGAGGTTTCACCTAGGAAGGCTTATGATGACTAAATTTAATAGACCTCAGGCTGCTTTAAGGCTATTTTATGAAGTATCCCAAGTAAGGGAAAAAAATGAAAAAATCTCTGAGTTAGCGAGGGTCTATATAGATGATATCAATAGTAAAGGTGGGATTACAAAAACAGAGTAGGTTTAAATGCCTAAGGTGGTTGACGGTTTTAGTACCAGCTATATTTGCAGTGAGTCGCTCTAGTTACGCTCACCCAACCCCCAAGGGCTATGTCGCTTGTAAAGGAATTGCGAAGGCTGGTGAAAATAGCTGTGCTGCCAATAATCATGGCTGTGCTGGCGCGGCAACCAATGACTACGACCCTAACGAGTGGAAGTTTGTTAAAAAAGGAACCTGCAAAGCGGAACAAGAGAAAGTTAGAAAAACTCTAGCTAAGAAAAAAGGAAGGAAAAATAATGGCTGAAGCGGCAAAGATAAATTACGACCGTGAGAGTTATATCATGATCGTCGATGATGATCAGACGCTTCTTAAATTCTTTAAGATCCATTTAAATAAATTTTTCTCGAAGGTGATCGTCGTTAAGAATGCTAATGAAGCCACCGATGTATTGAAGGAAAAGAAAATTGATTTGGTTTTGAGTGACATTCGTATGCCACGAACCAACGGCCTTCAGTTGCTGAAAAGAATTCGTAACTTTGACGCATCTATTCCAGTTTTTCTGATCAGCGGTGAGTTTGTCGATGATGAAATGCAAGAAAAAATTGATCACATGGCAGATGGTTTTTTGCGTAAGCCATTTACTGTCGAAGAGATTCAAAACTTTATCAATCTAGGCCTTAAGAAGCGAAAGCTATTGATCGAGCTCTCAGGCTTAGTCGATGATAACAAAGTACTGCTGG
>JANQHA010000010.1 GCA_028282865.1 Oligoflexales bacterium | reverse complement strand
CCTACAGCTACAGCAAAATGGATATGACGAGTACAAGTACCGATTGCCCACCGAATCTGAGTGGGAGTATGCAGCTAGAGCATATACCGAAACGAGGTTTTCGGTAGATGGACAGGTCGATTCGTTTGCATGGTCCCAAACAAATGGGCGTCGAAAGAGCCATCCGGTCGCAGAACTCTTGCCAAATTTTTTCGGATTATATGATGTTCATGGCAATGTTTTTGAGTGGGTTTCGGACTGGTTTGGCAGCTATCCCGAAACTGAAAGCCATTTAGACGCGCTAAAAGATCCCGAAGGACCTGATAGCGGTATTGAACGATCGGTTCGGGGTGGCTCATGGGCTAGCCCTCACATGGATTGTCGTTCAGCTTTACGTGCGTCATTGCCTCCGGGTACACCGGTGTTTTTCACGGGGTTTAGGCTGGCAAGAACTCTTTACGCTGATTTATGAAAGGACGGTAATGATCATAGTACCTAAACAACTTCTGTTAGCGTTACTAATCGCAACGATTACAGGCTGCGGAGAAATTTCTACCTCCGATCTTAGTGAAGCGTTTCCTATTTTGCGTTCTGGCCCCAATGGGATGGAGTTTGCCTTTATTCCTAGCGATATATTTAGGATGGGCTATCAAGGAGAGGAGGCTGAGCGAGACTCAGAGCGTAATGTTTATTGGGTGGAGTTAACAGATGATTATTGGATGCAGACCACTGAGGTAACTCGAAAGCAGTGGCGTGAGGTGATGGGGTCTTATCCTAGCGAACATGGGTGCTTTGATGTAGACGGTATTATCAGAGAGGACGATCACCCTGTTTCGTGTGTTACTCGCAGTGAGATAGATAGGTTTTTCGATAGACTTAATGAGCAGAATAAAAATGATGGCTACACCTACCGACGCCCAACTGGAGCTGAATGGGAGCATGCTGCGAGAGGCTATACCGATACTCCATATTCCACTAAAGGCCCTATTAATTCATTCGCTTGGTACAACCGCAATTCCTCTCTTCAAACAAGGCCTGTTGCTCAGCTTAAAGCAAACTTATTTGGCTTGTATGATGTTCATGGTAATATCGCTGAAAGTGTTTCCAACTGGTATTACAGTTACCCTGAGGTTAGTCGTAGATCAGAGGCTATTAAAAATCCAACTGGCCCGAGCTATCAAACCAATCGTGAAGTGAGGGGAGGCGCGTGGGATGAAGATGCCTCTGATTGTCGATCGATTAGTCGACTGCAGTTTGGAAATAAAGAGCCGTTTCGTCGCGCTTCCGCAGGGCTTCGTGTTTTTCGGACCATCGACAAGTAATACTATTATTATTCTATAAACTCCTGTTATTGGTTGCTTTTTAACGGGCTTGAAGGTCTCTCTTGATTTGCTTAAAAATTAATGATATCGGTTCGCCGATATTTATTATCCTAATGTTTTTCAAAAATATCATCAAAATTTCAAGGAGCCTTTCATGAAGCACATGATTATAAATGCACTATTACTGCTAACGGTAGCTTGTGGTGCAATGTCATCTAATGATTCCAACCTTTCAGAAAACAAGAAAGATTCTTTTGCAGCTGTTAACAACGGCTATTTAGCAATAGTCAAGACTAACAAGCCTCTTGCACTTAGAGCTATGGAACACTCGCTAACTCAGTTATCGGCGACTAGCAGAAATTTTATGCAAGAACCAGGAGCGTTTTGTGATGAAACTGGAGCAGATAGAAGCAACTGCTGCTATTACTTAGGCTACCTAAGTAATGCGGTAGATCGTCTGCTTCTTTTCGAGAAGGCAACTGGTGCAAAGTCGCTTGATGACTCTATTGCGGCGATGAAAGATGCCACCACAGACGCAGTAGCTTATTGCAGTGCCAAAGAAAAGATTTCGTTTAAAAAACTTTCTGAGCACCTTGCGGATGTTTCAAGAGCTTTCGAGTCTGCAAAAAGCGAAGTTCATGTAATCCTTCACGAGAAGTAGAGCTAATAAAAATATTTAGCCAAATTTTTTACAATTAATTTTAAAGATTTAGGCTTTATGTGATAGGCGTTCATGCTTGTTAAGGCTTGGAGCTTTAGCAAAACAATTGCCACAAAGCCCACGACCGTTAGAAGTCCATCTGGAAAAGTGGTAGATCTTAGTGCTTGGTTTTAAAAATGACCAATCTAATACGTAAATATCTTTAAGAAAATATCGTTTATAGTCTTTATATACTAGCTATAACCGCTTAAGTTAATACGTGTATTTCTACTTTTCTGGACTTTTTCCCTTTGCATTACAAAAGTACCGATGTTATGTCTTGACCGCCAAATCGCACTCGCTCTTGGGACTGCACCACAATGAACAAGACTCCGACAGGACGCCCCGACATTTTAGAATTTAAACATCTTCGAGAATATATAGATGCGATGGTTTGCTGGAGAAAATTAACTGAAAAGGAATTCAGCATTAAGAAGTATTTCATCGGCGCGAGCTGTAGTAGCAGCCTATACTACATGTATATGAGTGGAAAATGTGGTTTTGCCTTAGAGCATACCGATGTTTTCTCTAAGCTTATGGGGCTTGACGACAAAGAAAAAAAATACTTTGAAAAGTGGGCGAAATTATCCCGATCACAAAGAGGTGTTAGTCCTCAGCACTGCACCCTCACTCCCAAGCAGCTGCCGAAAGTTAACCCTAGACCTCACATTTTAAACGATTGGCTAAATTCTTATGTCGCCGAGAGTGTCAATCATAAAGATTTTAAGGAAGACCCGGAGGTCATTGCCAAGATTCTTGGCGGTATAGCGCCACCAGAGAGAATCAAAAAGTCATTAAATTTTTTGATTAAGGAAGGGTTTTTAAGGCGCATTGATAAAGGCAGGTTGATTCTTGATGAGGAAGTTATTACTACTACTCGCCATATTTCAAATCTAAAGATCCAGAGGTATCACCGTAAGGTCTTGGACCTTGCCCGCACTGCAATTAAAGATCAGCCTATTGAAGACCGTAATACGAGCGCCTTTGTATTTGTAGCTACCAAAGAACGAGCTAAAAAATACTATGACTTAGTAGAGGAGTTCATGGATCAGGTCCAAGAGCTGTACCACGAAGAACCTGACGGAGATGAAGAAATTTATCATATGGCTTTGCACTTTTCACCAGTCGTAGGGAGAAAAAATGTTTAAGTATTTGAACTTAGTGGTTCTATGTTTTCTCATTAGTGTTCCGGCATATGGAGAGCAAAAAATTCAGGGTATACGCTCTGATAATGGCGGAAACCTCCTGGAACATAGCCTTGAACATACTCTAGATATCATTCGC
>JANQHA010000659.1 GCA_028282865.1 Oligoflexales bacterium | reverse complement strand
GCATTGTTAAGGTTACTATTTTCGGGGACGTCACTCAGACTGACCCAAGGCTCACAACCAAACAGCTACTTAGCTTTGAGCGGATTTATGGCTTCAGCGGTGAACTCAACACCGAGACTCATTTTCCAGGTGATTTTGAGATCAAACTGGTTAATAACCGCCTCACGTTGCTGGTAAATCACTTCAAGGATCGAGCTAGTTTTCGGAAAAACCCGTCTTATTCTATCGTAGCCAAAACCTTGGATGACGGCCTCTGGAGTGAAGAAATCTCGTCTACCAGCCCGGGAAATTCTTATTTTCAGATAGCAATGAACAAAGATGGCAAGATTTTGACCGGTTCTTTCTACGGTAATGCCGTTATTCCCTTGGAGGTTCAGCCTGGGACTGATATAAAATTAGGTTGGGAAAACACTGAAAGAATTGAATAGTTTTGACGAAGCATAAAACAGGGATGCGGTTCGTATGTTTTTAAAGAAAATCCAAGCATGTGGTTTCAAGTCATTTGCAGACAAAGTCAATATTCCTTTTGACCAAGGAATTACAGGTATTGTTGGCCCTAATGGCTCGGGCAAGAGTAATGTCATTGACGCCGTTAGGTGGGTGATGGGCGAGCAAAATGCCAAAAATTTACGAGGCAAGGTTGCCACCGATATTATCTTTTCTGGCTCCGCCAATCGGAAATCTCTTGGCATGGCGGAAGTCACACTGACCTTCGATAATACCGACGAAAGTGCCTTTTGCCCGGCTGAATACCGTCACGAGCCTGAAATTTCCCTAACCCGTCGCCTCTATATTGACGGACAGCGCGAGTACTTGATCAACCGCAAACCCTGCCGTCTTAAGGACATTGTCAGCTTCTTTTCTACGACCGGGCTGGGTGGTAAATCGTACTCGATGATCCAACAAGGCCAAGTAGACCGGATTCTAAATGCCAAGCCAGAAGAAATTCGTGTTGTTCTTGAGGAAGCAGCCGGCACAGTTGTTTATAAAAAAAGGCGCGATGAAGCCGTTAAAAAATTAGGACAAACCCAAGAAAACCTTTCGCGTATCGAGGACCTTGTTGGAGAACTTGAGCGCCAGCAAGAAACCCTCCAGACCCAGATGGAAAAAGCGAAATCCTGGAAGGAATTTACCGAAAACTTAAGATCACTGGAACTGTCTTTATTTGCGCACAACTTCCATTTTTACAACGACCAACTCGTAGCATTCCAAAAAGAAATTGACGACGAGATAAAAAAAGAAGTCGAGCTATCAGCCAAGATGGCACAACTCGAAGCTGAGCAACTCGAACTTCAAGCAGCTTTAGATGCAGCCGATCCAAACATTGAAGGGCTGCGAGAGTCCGTTTCTATTGTCAGAGAACAGATCGCCAGAGCTGAGAGCATCATATCCGGCACCGACGGCAAAGTCTCTGCCAAAAAAGAGCGCCTAGGTGAGCTTGAGGTGGAAATCAAAGAAGACTCCGATAGTTTAAACATCGTCGAGAAACAGTTTCAAGCGGCTCAAGAAGAACTGTCTGCCGCTAAGCAAAAAGCCGAAGAGCTGGCTGAGCAGATCGACAGTTTCCAAGATCAGCTAGACGCGGTTGATGAAGAAGCGATGGTCTACACATCTCGAATTGAGGATTATGAAGACGAGCTCAAGAACATCGCACGACTCCTGGAGACTAACACCCTACGGTGCGAAGCAATCAACCGCGAACGCGGCCAGATCGATAGCGATATCAATGAGTGGCAAGAGCGTATCGGCAACCTTAGCACTGAACTTACTGAACACAAATCAAACCTAGCAGCCGTCGAAAGCCAAGCTGCCGAGTTACAAGGTGGCTTAGATATCGAGCTCAATACCCGAAACGAGCTGTTATCAGCAATAAAAGAACGTAAAAACAACATCGCTGAGTTTAGCACCCAAAAAGATCAGCTAAAAGAGTCTTATTTTGACACCCGAGCACGTTATACTTCTGCACAGGAAGTGCTCTCTTCGGCAAGCGATGTCAGTGCAGCCCTACACACCCTAAAAGAGGAAGAGCCCGAAGCCAACTGTCTTAAAAACGGCTTACTAACCGACTATATTAGCTTCAGTGAAGAAGCTAACGAACTCCCTGCTCACGCACGCTCGGCCATTGAAAGCTGGGCAGAGCGCCTGTTAGCAGATAACCTTGATGACCTGAACGGACTCATCAGGTTAAGCCATAAATTTGACCTCGGAGGTTTCCCAGTCAGCGTATTGTCGAACTGGGAGAACCCAGATCCAGTAGCACTGAATGAATGGGTCGAAAAAACTGATGCTGAACCACTTAAAAATTATCTAAAAGTGACAAAAGACCACAGCTACTTAGACAAAATATTCAGTCGGCTATACTTGGCACCTGGTATAAGGCTTTCTCAACATGAGCTTAACGACCTGCCAAAAGGCCTAATTGTTTTTACCTCACAAGGATTGCAGTTTAAATCCGACGATGAGTTTACGGTAGGTCTTAGCCCTAATTCAAAAGGTATTTTAAGCAGAAAAACTGAGCTTGAACATTTAGGCTCGGAGCTTAAAAGCTGCGAAGGTGAACTTGCGGCCGCCCAAAGCAAGCTCGACCAACTACAGCTTGAGCAATCCAATGATGAAATGCAGCTAAAGGAGCTTGAAGAAAAGCTACAAGGACAAAACCAAGAGGTATTAGAAATCTCAACTGCATTGAGCAGCAGCCGTCAGCTAGTAGAGCACAAAACTGAGCTTTATAAAAATGCTACTGATCAGGTGAACAAGCTAGAGTCACAAGATCGTAAACTTATAGACGAGCTCTCAGAGCAAGGCCAAGCACGGTTAAGTCACGATGAAGAGATGCAGCGAATCAAAGGCGAGCTTGAAGAGATAAAAGAGGAATCCCAAGGCACCCAGGAGAGAAAAGCTGAGGTGTTTAGGCTTCACGACAGTCGTAAGCTAGAGCTAGTAAAATCTGAAACTAGGGCTCAAGCATTGCAAGAGGGCTTCGAAAGGACCTCGTCACAGCTAGAACGTATTCAAACAACGCTCTCTCGGCGTTACGAAGAGAAGTCACGTATAAACCTAGAGATCGAGGAAATCCAGACAGCCTACCAAACCTCTATGTCAGAAATGGAAGACTTGCTGCAAAGACGAGAGACACTGGAGGCAGAATTAACTGAGAAGCGCGAGGAAAACTCCGGGATTCTTGACAGCCTAAGAGCGTCAGACCTAGAACTTAAAAAAGTTCGTGGCGAATTTTCTACAGTTGAAAAATTTATATCAAAGCGCCGTGTCGAAATGGAGCGTCTTAAAGTTGCACTGGAAGGTATTGAAGAACAGTCTGAAGAGAAGTACCATCTTAAAATCGCAGAATACGAGTTTGAAAAAGACCCCGAATTTAACTCGCAAAGTGTCAGTAAAAGAGTTCAAAGGTTGCGTAACAAAATCGAAGGCCTAGGCGCCATTAACATGATGGCAATCGAGGAATACGATGAGCTTATGGAGCGCTTAGAGTTTATCACCGCCCAGAGAGAAGAAGTATTTAATAGCATTAATCTTCTTGAGGACGCACTAGAGGAAATCGAAGAGACTTCAAAAAACAAATTTATTGAGACTTACGAAACTATCAACAAAG
This sequence comes from Oligoflexales bacterium, assembly GCA_028282865.1. Taxonomy (GTDB): domain Bacteria; phylum Bdellovibrionota_B; class Oligoflexia; order Oligoflexales; family CACXFL01; genus JANQHA01. Next base: position 5,383 of record JANQHA010000659.1, on the reverse strand, counting down.
AGTTCTCAGGGCTATTTCCAATATTATTCCCTGGCGGTGAAGCGCACCTTAACCTGACAACCCCCGAAGACCCATTAAATGCTGGGGTCGAAATCATCGCCAGGTTACCGGGTAAAAAGCCTCAGCGAATGACTCTGCTATCAGGTGGTGAGAAAGCACTGACCGCCATCTCACTTATCTTTGCCCTACTCAAAACAAAACCAACACCGTTTTGCTTCTTAGATGAGGTCGATGCACCACTTGATGAGGCGAACGTGGGTCGTTATAACCGGGTACTTGAAATCTTAGCTGAGAGGTTTCAGTTTGTAGTGATCACCCACAACCGCAGGACCATGGAAGTTCTAGATACATTATATGGAGTCACCATGCAGGAGCCGGGGGTATCTAAAATCGTCGGTGTCGATATGAAAAAAGACATTCCAAAGCATTTGCAAAAAGCTTTTCGAGAAGGCGACGAAGCTCGTGCGGGGGCATCAGCAGCGGCTCATTAGGGGGAGTTTTGATAGCCCGCCTCATGCCACTTTATTTCGGCTAGTTTGAATCGCAGGAATCTGGATAACAAACGTCGTGTTTTCTCGGCTATCATCAAGAAACAGCTTGCCATTATGATCCTCTACGATCCCTTTGGAAATGCTGAGACCAAGTCCAGTGCCTTCGTCGAGATCTTTAGTCGTAAAAAAAGGCTCAAGAATCTTAGATCGTATACTTTCAGGAACCCCTGGGCCACTGTCAGTAACAATAATGGAAACTTCCCCACCGGACTCTTTGACATCAATTGTGATCCATTTCGCACTACACCCCTTTGTAACAGCATGCTTTGCGTTGACTAAAAGATTTAGCAATACCTGTGAAATCTGCTGCGGCCTGCAATCAACTGAAATTTCATCTGAAAAACCCTTAATCGTCAATTCAATTTCGTGGTTCTTAAGACGCTCTGAATACAGGTCAAGAGTATCTTCTATGATACTTTTGACCTTCTTTATCTCAAACGGGTCCTTACTACCACTTCGAGCAAAAGACCTAAGTCCAGTAATGATCCTAGTAATACGCTCACAAACATCTACGATACTTCTGGAAAACTCTTGAGCCTTTGCAATATTAGGTGGATTTTGTCCTAAAAGGCGATCTGTCTGATTAGCCCGAAGCAAGATAGTACCTACAGGCGTGTTGATTTCATGCGCTATCCCTCCGGCCATTTCCCCCAAGGCTGCCATCTTTCGGTTCTCTTGAAGCAGCGCATTTACCGATTGAAGCTCAAGAACTTTTTCATCAACTTTCCTCTTCAATATACTGTTCAGATTTGAACTAATCTTTTTATTGATAAGAACTGGATTTAAGATCGAAGCAAAGTACACTAGTATAATTGCAAAACCAAAGCCAAATTGCGTAATCATAACTCGATCATCTAAATTTCTCAAAAACGGATAGTCTAAAAGGTGAACCCCCTCAAGAATCAAAGCCGAAGCATACATCTTCTCAAGAATTCCGCCCTTGTTAAAGCCACTCCACAATTGAAACCCAGTGTATATATAGGCAAAGGCTCCACCTGCAATAAAAAATAGAGCGCTAAGCCAAAACGGAGCATCGAAAGCAAAGTGCATTAACGCACCGATCACCCAACCAACAACTGATAGAATAACAAGGTTTCTTAGTGGCACCCTTATTTCACTGTACAGTTTTGATATAAGTAGACCGTAAAAGAACGCGGGTGTGCAAAGAAACGGGCCGCCAAAAACATGATGAAGTCCATATGGGTAGGCCAAAGTATCGGAAATCATCCCCATTAACATTCCCAGCCAAATCAGGGCGGCATACTTATAGTATCCACTTCTATCGTGAAAATAGTGGAGCGTCACCATAAAGATAAGATCTAAACTTATAAGTATGAGAAATATTGAAATCAAGATGTTTAATGTGTCCATCACACCTACCTATATCTACAACTCAAGCCGCGACTATATTCGCCCTAATATTATCTCGCAGCGTCGAATACTTTCTGAGAAAAATATGAATATCTTTTCGTGACAGGCCGATCAATTCTATTGATTCGTTTAGAAGATCTTCCTCTACTTCATACCGACGATCAAATAAAATATTCTTGAGTTGATGAGCTACGATGACTACAGAATTTATTTTACCCTCTTCCCGTCGTCTAGTGCGCGTATCTTTTTTGGCGTGATGATTCAAGGAGGCAACAATAACGTAGCGAGGTAACCCCCAAAAGGCCCCGGCAATTTCACCAAGGATAGAATGATCCGGATAGTTAAAACTTATTTCCGCCGAACGCCAAGATATTTTTGAGTTTCTAGCCTCGTGAAAAATTCTATCTGCCATGTCAGGGAAGGAGGTAGCATAAATAATCTTACCTGCGTTTGCTAAGCAAGATGCCAGATAAACTTCCTCGGAAGAGACGTTTAGAGACATATTTTGGCAAAGTTTCTCAGCCAAACTCGCAGCAACAAAACTCTCTTCCCAAAATTCGTCAAACTGAAAAAGCTTTGATTTAAAGTTCAGGCTTCGAAGCGCTGCCGCAGTAACTAAATCTTTTAGCGCTCTAAGCCCCATATAAACAACGGCATGATCAATGGTCTTAATTGAATGATTTTTAGACTTCGTCATCAAGTTAGCAATTTTCAAAACATCTGAAAGAACAATTGGCTCGAATTTTAAAGCGTAAGTTACTTCCTTTATGTCCACATCGTGGTTATTAAGAAGCCTCTGTAATTGAGCGATACCTTGGGGAATCTGCGGAATTAGATCACCCATTGACAGTGTATTAAAAACCTGCGAAGCCTCGGAGCTCAGAGTTTTTTGAGGTGCATACCAGTCGTGTTTGCCTTTTTTAATCATCAGAGTACTTGAACAAGAACAAGTAAAATATAAATTGTTTCTAGTATCCAAACGCCAGTAAAAGGTATCGGTAAAGAAATCCTCCTCAGTCCGAAAAACACGTCCACAGCACGAGCAAGTCTTGATCATTAGGAAGCCTTTCCTGAACGGTTGGTTACAAAGGTTTCATCACGACCAATAGCATCCCTTTCTCTAAACTTAGGCAGATTCTCAGCAAGCTTAATCGACTCATCATTATGTCCTTCGATTGCATAAAAGATAAGATAGCACCCAATATCACCTCTTTTTGCTTCGATATCTGCTAAAAGTTCTTCGAAACTGCTGTCATCTCCTTCTTTGGTACCCTCGACACTTTCTGAGGCATCTCCCATGGAATCCGAAGAAATCTCAGAGTTTTCATCATCATCTTTAAGGTCCAGCTTTACGCCACGATCAATACAATCTTGAAGGCGCCGGATCAGAGACTTAGACTTTTTTAAAGTACCTTCCGCCGCGCCCTTGATATCACTCAAAGTATCAATTGCCGTTTGAAGGTCGCCATAACGAGCATAGGCCAAGCCCAGATTATAATAGACCGAGGCGCTGATTTCTTTCCAGCTATCTGGCAAAGATTCAATGGTTTTTCTATAAAGAGAAATCCCATCCTCAAACCTACCAGTTCTAGCTAACGATACCGCGCGATTATTCATATAAGATATAACATTTCTTCCGGACTCAAGATCTCTCATAAGAGTTTTAGCGGTTTGAGTATCTCCCGTTTCAATACTAACCTTGCATTTTATGCCATCTATCGCGTGATTTGTGCTATCAAGCTGCTCGGCTGATTTTATCGCTTCCTGAGCTCGCTCGGTATCATCCAAATATAGACTGGCTTCAGCAATATTTAGTAGTCGCTCAACATTAAGAGAAGAAATATTATTTGCTTTCTCAAAAGCTTTAAGTGCCCCTTCATACTGCTTGAGTTTTAGCATCGACTTACCGGTGAGGTTGAGCATTAGCAGGGAGTCACCACCGTGCTTCATAGCTTCAATTCCAAGATTTCTAGCTTTTATATAATTTCCTTTGGAGAAATAGTACTCCGCGCGAACCTCCAGTTTTACTCCCTCGCTAGTTCTCTCATCAGAAAAAAGTTGGCTCATAAGTCTTTCAGCTTCGTCTATCTTCCCAGCCTCTAACAGCCTGCGAATCTTTATTGAAAGAGACTTTTGCTCGGTCGGGAATTTGCTTTGCTGAATAGCCCAAATGATCGTTGAGTAAAATCCATTGTGGTCAAATGGCTTATCGAGACACTCATCAACCCCCATCTCCCGAAGTAGATGAATGTCATCTGGCTTGATAAGAGAGCTTATGACTACTATTGGAACCTGTAGAAAACCATGCTGGCGAATTCTTTGAACAAGAATTGGCCCATTCAGGGTAGGTATCCTCCACTCCATAAGAATCAAATCTGGTTCCTTGCTTGAGGAAAGCCACTGGAATGCGTCCTCGCCATCCTCCATAGTTTCTGTATTAGCTACACCAACAGCGTCAAGAAGCTCTTTACTATGAAAGTGGATATCGGTATCTGGATCAACAACTACTACATTTTTAATTCCAAGGGCGTTATGAGGCTTTCCTTTCGTATCAATAGTAGCTTCGTCACCTAAGTATTTAGCACTTAACCTCTTACAGTGACTTGTCATCTTTTCGTCGATAACCTTAACCTGTTCTAAGGTTGCTGCACCAGCTTCATGCTCACCAATTAAAAACTCAGCTTCTGCGAGGTAATATAAGACCCGTGCCGACCCTGGGAAAAGCGACAAAAGATTCTGCTCCAAAGCCATCCGAGACTTATGCTGAGATTTTTCTGTCAAATAAGAGCGAAGAAACTCAGCACTGCATAGGGTCGCGTTCCACTGACTGAGTTGAAGCAGCTGAACTAGCTCTTCGAATTCGTCAGAGAAATCCTCTTTAATATAGGACTTCCTATGAAAAGACATCAGCCCTAATTCAAAAGCTAATGGTAGACAGAAGTCTTCGGCAGAAGGATCGATTAATAAGCTGGTAGCGATTCCAAATAATTTTGGATTTTGGGTGATAATCTTTAATAAATGAATCGCATTACATTTCTCGTGCTGATAAAGAGAAGTGATAAGCCAACCAACTTTTTCAACCTCAAGGTAATGAAGTGCATCCTTCGTGGTCGGAACCCCTTGTACATTAGGGTACCCTAGGCCCTTAACGACATCTACAATCATTTGCCTTACTGAAGCGGTAGGCTCAACCACTAGAACCGGACATTCTTCTTTCAGTTTTAAGATACATGGTCTCATAAACAGTCTCAGTAATTAAGCCGCTTTATCCGGCGAATTATCACCACTTGGCACTGATATAGAAGTTGTATTATTGTCTATATAGTCGAGAAACACCTGCCGGCAATCGTCGGTCAAATACTCTACCTGAACCCCGACTCCAGGGTTCGGTTCATCAGCATCGTCAAGTCGAGTCCAAACTATTTTTCCCACTCCTTTAAGCTTTTTAATGGGGTGAAATT
>JANQHA010000548.1 GCA_028282865.1 Oligoflexales bacterium | reverse complement strand
TGAAAAGGTTTTAAGGTCTTTTTTTCAGCCGCTTTTGTCTATGCCTAAGGAACTACGACGTGGGTGGGTCTGTGGTCTTGGCCACGGCGTTTTACCTAAAACCCCCGAGGAGAATGTTAGAACTTTTATTAAGATTCAAAGGGAGTTGTTTGATGAGTGATTCTGTGATGAAGTCGTTGTTGAAGAAGTACAATGTACCGGCACCGCGCTATACTAGCTATCCTACAGTTCCATACTGGGAAACTACCCCTACAGCTGATCAGTGGATCGATCTGTTAAATCAATCTATTGACGATGCTAATCGGTCGGGAACTGGCGCTGCAATCTATATTCATATCCCGTTTTGCGAGACTTTGTGCACCTACTGTGGATGTAATACACGTATTACAAAGAATCATGACGTGGCTAACCCTTATATTGACTTAATTCACCAAGAGTGGAGTTTGTATAAGGAAAAACTTGGCAGGTCAGGGCCGCTTAGAGTCTCTGAAATCCACCTTGGAGGAGGTACACCGACATTTTTATCGGCAAAAGAGCTCAAAGTGATGCTGGAACCGATTCTCAGGGATATAGAGTTTACCGATGGTTATGAATGCTCCGTCGAGGTAGATCCTCGAGTGACAAACTATGAGCAGTTGGAGGTTCTGGCGGATTTAGGCTTTAGACGTATTAGCTTAGGGATCCAGGATTTTGACCCCAAGGTTCAAGAGATCGTCAATCGAATTCAGCCTTACGATATTGTCAAAAAGTGCGTCGAGGATGCCAGGTCCTTAGGGTACAGCAGTGTTAATTTTGATCTTATCTACGGTTTGCCGTACCAGAATCTTAGCAGTGTGCGCGATACTTTGAATAAGGTGGGGCAGCTGCTTCCTGAACGTATCGCTTTTTATGCTTACGCCCATGTTCCGTGGATTAAACCGTCACACCGCAAGTTTACTGAGGATGACCTGCCTAATCCTGATGAAAAACGAGCTTTATACGAACTCGGCCGGGAACTGCTTGCTAAGCATGGCTATCAAGAGATTGGAATGGATCATTTCTCTTTAGAGAAAGATAGTCTTTGGCAAGCTAGTAAATCTTCCACTTTGCATAGAAACTTTATGGGTTATACATCAAAGCAGGTTTCTCCGCTTTTTGGTCTTGGGGTTTCCGCAATTGGAGACTCATGGGCTGGATTCGTACAAAATGAAAAAGTTTTAGAAAAATATCGTAGCAAAATTTTGGCTGGGGAGTTACCGATTCTTCGCGGACATGTTTTGACCGGTGAGGATAAGGTTTTACGAAGGCACATTTTAAATTTAATGACTTCTTTTGAAACTGAATGGCATGACCAGGCGTTGAAGGATCCGTTCTTGGATTCTGTTAGTGAGCGTTTAGAAGAGTTAGTAAAGGATGGTTTGGTAGAAGTGGACGATAAGAGAGTTCGTATCACCGAGACGGGGATGCCTTTTATTAGAAACATCAGTATGGCGTTTGATGCTCGATTAGCAAGGCGCGCACCAAATACTTCACTGTTTAGTCAGAGTATCTAATAATTCATTTTAAGACGTGAGTGGTAATGATTGGTGCTATTGATCAAAGTTGTCGGCAGGTAACCGTGGTTGGTGCCGGTGCCTCAGGTTTATTTGCAGCTTACTATTTGGATCGTGCTGGTTATGAAGTTACTTTAATTGAAGAGCATCAACGTGTTGGTGGATTGATTTCTACCGTTGCAACTCCTTTCGGTTTGATAGAAGGCGCTGCAAACTCAATGATTGCGACTCCGCAGCTTAGAGAATTAGCTGAGGCGATTGGTGCAAGATTGTTGCCGTTAAATGAAGGTTCTCGTTCTAAGTATATTTATCGTGACGGCAGGTTAAGAAAGTTTCCACTATCTTTTATTGAATTAATAAAGCTTTTATATCATATCGTCATTAAGAAACCTGTATCGCAACCTAAAGATATGGAGGCTTGGGCAACAACTTATTTAGGCCAAGCTGGGTTTGACTATCTTATCGACCCGATGGTTACAGGCATCTACGGAACTGCTGCAAGCAATCTTTCGGTATCTGCGGCTTTTCCTAGGTTACAAGTAGAGCCAGGAAAGCGCGGCCTATCGTTATTTGGTGGCAAGAAAAGCAATGGTAGCAATGCCCGGGGGACCATCGTGTCTGTAGATGGCGGTTTAGATGTATTTTTTCAAAGGCTCGGTATGCACCTTGAGAAACGCCTAGGAGAGAGATTCAAATTAAATACTAAGTTTACTCATAATGATCTGAGTCGGGATAGCAATTTGGTGCTCTGTGTGCCAGCGCATGCTGCGGCGAAGTTAATGGTCGACCAAGAACCTTCGCTTAGTGATGCTTTGAAAAGAGTTGAGTATACACCAATGATTTCTGTCGGGGTTTTTGCCTCAAAACAACAACTAAATACTGTGCCGAATGGTTTAGGGGTTTTAATCCCCTCTAAGGCAGGACTTGAAACCCTCGGTGTTTTGTTTAGTTCTTCGTCCTTTGAAGGTAAGACGTATTCATCCGAACAAGTCTTATTGACGGTATTAATAGGCGGTAGTCGAAACCCTAAGCTTATTGAACAAAGTGATCGAGTTATTGCTGATATAGTGCTGAAAGACCTTGAACGTTTTTTTGGTTTGAGTGGTGAACCGCTGCATATAGAAATAAGCCGGTGGCCTAAAGCTATCCCTGTTTATTCAAGTCAACTCGAGGAAGTTTGGCAGCTTGCAGGATCGAGCTGGTGTGCCAAGCCAGGGCAGGTGCTTTTTGGTAATTACACTGGCCAAGTGAGTTTAAGAGGTATGCTGAATTTGGCCTCGTCCATTGCCGAATAAAGCTAGAATGGGTATCAGTCTTCATTTTTAATTATCAGTATACACTTTTCTATTTATAAGTATCTGAAATTAATGTAGAAATTTATTGCATGGGCGATCGAGTTTGGATTTTCAGGCAAGGCCGCAGGAAAAATGCGACGAAGACAGTACCAAAATAGTACGACAAGGAGCATTTTGACGAGAACGCAGCATGAAATTTCAAACTCGGTCAGCCTAAATAGTGTTTGACCTTACCGCTCACTGCACTAAAGTATAGCCAAATATCAGAACACGAAAACTTAATAGGGGGCTCTATGTTTATCAGAGTTTTTATCAAGATTGCATTTATCGTTTTAGCTGCTACCGGCTGTAGTCTAGAGAAGTGGGATGTAGAGAATAACGATAAAACTGACCCGCACCTCACGAAATGTAAAAAGTCAGAGTCGACAGGATGTGTTTATGGCTACGTTCCATCTGCACCGGACCTATATGTCGAAGGAAAGAAGTTTTTTGATGTGGATGAATTGATTTCTAATTTTGATCAGCTGTTTGAAGTTCGAGACTACGCTGGAAAGGCTAGGGCAAGAGATGCATACAGTATCCATTGGAAGGAAGAGATCGACAACGATACCTTTGCTAACGGCTTTAATGTTTACGTCAAAGGATCGAGCGCCAAAAATAGCTCCGTGCTTAGAAACGGTGAGTTTAGTTTGAACTATTTGCCAGAGGGCTACTATGACATCCGAGTTCAGCGAGTCATAGAGCTAGATATCAAGGTGGTTCAGAATGCAGGTTCACCGGGTACCGTGACGGCCGAATCAGAAGACAGTGAGGCCGTATCTGAGGAAAGTGTTGAATCTAATGTGAAAACTCACTCTTATTGCATCGCTCTTTATGCAGATAATGAAGTAGAGATTGAAGAAGGCAAGATTGCTAACACCTTGATCTTTGATCGCTACAAGTTAGAGATCAAAACTTGTGAGGCCATTACTGAGAAAGAGCCGGATCAAGTGGTGGTGTTGTAGTAATTAGGCTATCGATAAACCGAAGGCCGTCGGGGGTTTGTCGCGATTCTCGTCATCCCCAGGTCGAAGGCCGTCGGGGATCTGTAGCGATTTTGATAGATCTATACCAACAGATTATTTCAACTAGGGTTTTGTTCCTCAATTAATTTGGTTTTTATAATGGTACTACTTCCAGAGCTTTTTTATCAAATTGTTCCCGGTTTTTTCACCCTAATTGGATTGTCTATGGTATGAATTTTGTATTCCTTGCGAATATTTCCTCTGCAGCGGCAAAGCAAAGTGAGATTTAATTAGTAAAATTAGCCTACTAAAGGAGATACGATGAAGCTGCTGCTGTCTGTTGTTTTGACAACTGTATTGATGCCATTCGCGGCATGTTCAAACTCTACAAATCCATCTGCTGATACGAAATCAAACGAGAGCCAAACACATGCAACGTATAACTCGGAAACCGGAATGTGGAACGTCGAATGCTCAAATAAGACCCCAGACCATTCTCTATCTAATGAACTGTACGCAAAGTATGTCGGAAGTGATGCCCTTTGCGAGCCTTTTATTTATGTCTGCGAACTCAAAATATCCGATATTTTTACCCTAGAATCAAAGGATCTAGTCGGGTTTCTGTTGGCAAGATCGGGCACAGATTCATGCTTAGAGGCCTGGGGTTTTTGGAAATCCCAGGAAAGGCTTGAAATTGACGCACAGGTAGGACCAAACTTAGCGGTTCTCTCAAATTTTAAGGCTCTAAAACGTTTAAGATTAACTCGCTCTCACATAGTCGATATATCGCCACTTTCTGAGATGCGGGAGTTAGAATATTTAAATCTTGAACGAAACAATATTGTGGACATCTCACCGCTGCTACAAATTAGCTCCTTGGTAGAAGTCAATCTTGCGGAAAATAGAATATCAGATCTCCGATCCCTGGGTGGAAGTCTACTAAAGACACTTCAAATCTCAGATAATTTGATTGAAGATTTAGATGTGCTACCAAACTCGATAGAAGTGCTTCTCGCAAACGACAATGCGATAAAAGAGGTAGAATCTATCGACAACTTCAACAATTTAAAAACCTTAGAACTCAACTCTAATAAGATTGAGGAGGTGGATTTTAGGGGGTGGCCGTTGCTCGAAGAATTTGAGGCTCGTAAGAATCGCATTGAAGAGCTTTCACATCTTGATGCCCTCAACTCAATAAAACGCTTACGTCTTGAGTCTAATAGACTAGAAAGTAGCGATTTGAATGGAATCGATGCTTTGGCAACTTTGGAAAGACTTGAACTTCAAGATAATGATATCGATGATGTTTCAATTTTAAGGACACTTAGTTTTGATACTCTGACCTTATCAGGAAATCCAATTGCAAAATCCGAAGATTCTTGCCCAATTGGTGATAGCGTGAACCCTGTACTGAGTTCTTTCTGCCGAAACTATATAGCTGCAGAATAATACGTGGCCCGATGACGTGGATTTGAGAGTTCAATCCACGTCTACTATTTTACCTGAAAGATTCTCGTAAAAATTCTAACGAGAAACAATGAGTGTTTGGCCAATGTATTTAAGAAATGGAGTATTATCGAGGAACTTTTCTATAAAAATGTAGCGGGGTTGATAGCTCTTCAATAGCCTTTTTTTTTAATCCTTTTGACAGAGCCTTGCTTTCTAAAACCAGTTTCTTCAGCCTAAGTCGTACCCTATTACCCATATTCGGCATTTCTTGAAAAATCTCATTAAAGTCGGGTAAGTTTGTTTGACGATTACGGGTAATTCCCCATTCATCTGTATCAAAAAATTTGAACTTGCCGGATTTTGAAACTGCGAAGTCTAGTTCTCCGGGTTGAATTCTTTTTTCCATAATCTCTAGAAGGCCTTCTGCCATTTCTCTAACGGTTCGCTCCGTGAAAACATCCCTCATCTTGTTTGCCTGGTACTTCCAATCATAAAATTTTTCACCACCAAATAACAATTCGAACTCGATAAAAACATTTTCCTCTCCTCGCTTGGGACCTTTTATGATTCCAAAGGAGACTACTTTTTGTGCATACTTAAGCATTTTACCAGCTATTATTGTGCTCCTTAGGGTCCGAGCACCCGCAATAGAGGAATGTGACTTCGAATAAACTTTAATAAATGTTGACTCAGATCCGGCATACCTTCTGATTAGGCCGTAAACTGTATTTGCACCATCAAGGTCACGTTCGCCTTTGAATTCAACTTGTATACCATCAAGTACAAACTTTTTGTCCAATTTATTAAGCACTACTTTTTTACCGAGTTTTTTAAAAACCTCTGCCCCCCCCGCAGCTGGCAGTATTCTCAGAAGCATTTTAAGTGGGAAATTAACGATTAATTCATTGCAGGCCAAAACCGAGCTTGTGGGGTAGGTAATGAGAATGAAAAGGAGTACCACTTTATTACGATAATTCGACCTAAGGTAATTCATGCCTAAATCTCGTTATTCTAAAAGTCATAGGTTCAAGAATACCAGCGATGCCCCGCATTCTACCTCCTGTTCATACTCAACTAAGTCTACAGGAAAAATTACGTCAATGATTGATTGAGAATAATCATAGCAGCAAAATAAGTGTATTTGAACCAAAGAATCATAAAGATGTGTGCAATTTAGACGTGCTTCATTGGTCAATAGAGTAAAATTTTTTTTGGAATGATCTAACGACAACTATGAAGCTTTTAATTTGATAGAGCCTTTGGGCTTCATCAAAGCCCTTGATAACACCCTAGCATATCCTTGAACTATCGATATATCCAATACTAGACAGCTTCGCATCAGCATTCTAAATTTATTCGTTACCTCGATTGTTTTGCAGTCAAGGTTGAAGGTTTGGTAGTCCTCACTCTTTCTCTTCAATACTTCTCCGAATCTCCGCAACGAAAATGTCAACTTCTTCGGGAGTATATCCATCAAATCCTTTTGCCGCATCGGTAGCAGAGCCGTTAGCAGTAACGAAACTAAAGACAACACCGGTCTGCTCCTTAGTAGTGTTTTTAATTACATCAGCAATAGCTTTCTGGTTTTGATCATACGACAGTGGACTTTCTTTGGAAGGAGGCTTGGGGAGTGCATCGGGACCATCAAGTTCACCGGTAACAACTACTCCTATTTGACCGACGGTAACAATAGCGCTAGGTATAAAAGCCAAATACCAAAGAGAAGTATTGGCAGCCTCTGGGAAATATGTCGCGACCGCTGCACCAATAATGGTGGAAACGGGTAGCCCAATACTGAGTGCACATATCGCTTTTTTACAAGAGCGTGCTAACCGAGAGGGTTGAGCCTCTACAGAGGTCCTTTTTGACAAGACAATATTGTCGCTATACTGTTGCTCCAACGATCTAACCATCTCTGCCGACGTCCTATTGAACGCATCTCTGTCCCGTGCCTCGTTAGATCCCATCAAGAATACGACCTCTCTCCGCTCCCCGACCTTTCTACTGAGTATTTTAAATTGATCTGGGCCTCGTTTTTCCATTTTAGCTATAAGGTCGAAAAACTCTTGAAAAGCTGGCTTAATCTGCCCTCGTATTACAACGTTTCTTACCTCAGCACAAGACGCACTAGAATATGCCGTTGTTCCGTATGCTACGAGCCAAAGCAAAACCATTAACTTCATTGCGCATTGTTCCAAAATTCTATTCATAAGCGCTTTTAGCGACCCCCACTCTAAAAAGCCTTACTATAATCTTCTTCTGTTAAAATTATATCAGTTCCGGCAGCTTCGAGCCACCAAATCAGCGGTTTTTTAAGACCTTAAGAAACGTGCTCCGATTGAAGTCGCTTAATACTCTAACTAATGGTTCTTTCGATTTATCTCTGCTTCATGGTACCAGATAAACCCAACGAGTGGCTCGCTACCGCCAGGTATCATCCAGTGATTTGTCTTAGGAGGGATGGTGGTTAAATCTCCGGGCTTAACGCTGATCTTATTTTTACCGTTCACTACGACCCCTTCACCTGAAATCACAAAAAACGATTCATATTCGGTATGCCGATGTGGTCTTCCTTCTTTTTCAAATACTAGATGCTCGATTTTAGGATTGCCGTTATCCTCTAAAATCACTTTCATCTTTCCGAAAGAAGTCTCTTTCAATTTGCTATCCCTCATTACATTTGACTTTTATTAAGCATATATCATAGGCATATTCATAGCTATGAAGCAATAATCAATAGCAATTAATTGATTGAATTAGACATAAGGCTTGTCGAAAAAAAAGCCAACAAATTTAGTAGAGCTTAAGGTCAATATTTTCTTTTTTTGCTGATCTTGCAGCGTTAGCTTAACTAACCACTTTGCAGGGAGTTTTAATTTTCTCGCAATGGATTTAGCTAACTTAATACAGGTCTTTTGCAATTCAAATTGCTGTAAAATCAACATAGATGGGTATTGCTTTAGTGCAATAAAGTTAATAGTTTACCTAGAACCTCATCATATATATTTTTCTTAGTCTTCTGAATAAATGTTGCTTTTCGAGCACGCCAATCCAAACTCTTAACGTGATCGACCAGTATAGCTCCAGATATTTTACTTTTACTGGATAGTGTAACTTCAAAAGGGTAGCCTTTGATTTTGCTACTGACTGGGCAGAATATTGCTAGCCCCACTTTCTTATTATAACTTTTAGGAGACAAGACGTAGGCGGGTCGTTTTCCTAGTTGTTCAGTACCAGTTTGAGGAGAAAACTCTAGCCATACTATATCGCCCCGATCAGGAATATATTTTGGGTTTACCAAACTTCCTCTCCTACTGAATCATCTGTTTCCGTTTCATTATGAATATTTTTAGGAGTAACCGAACTTAGTAAATCTTGTAGCTTGAATTTGTTCTTTTTTGGTTGGTAGACGATTAGTTTTTCACCATCGACCTCTAACTCTAGAGTGGTTCCGTCAGTTAAGTTTAGCTCTTCTGCTATGATTTTAGGAATACGCATTCCCAAACTGTTCCCCCATTTCTGAGCTTTTACTTTTAGGTTCACGATGCACTCCATTCTTCCATGTATATACATCGGATATCCTATTAAAGGGCTTAAATAAAATCAAGAAAGCAATGTAACATGTTGATTTATAAAGATAATTTAGCATAGCTAAACCCGTTATTCTTAGCTTTGTTTCATATGGAATTTAGCTATAGATGAGTTTGATGACAAGCGACATTTATGATTGTCCGGTCGAGACCATAGTCATGCCACATCCTTTAACAATTCAATAATTGTTATATCAAAAACTTCGGCAATTCTACGCAGTGTCTTGATGGTGGGGTTGGCTTTTCCTGGTGTTTCCAATACCTGGTATGACTGATAAGCGATGTCAAGATTTTTAGCCATTTGTTTGAGGGTAAGATTGTTTGCAAGGCGCAATTGTCTAAAGATAATTGGAATAGCTATCGAGTCATCAACGTTTAATGCCAGCCAACCCCTTCCTTCTCTTACGGTGGGAAGAGGGATTTCACATTTATGATCAAAGAGACTTTCAAGGATTCCCTCAAGGGCTTCTAATGAGTTTTGATGAAGCTCTTCTAAATTTTGTCCTTCAGATCCGGGAGTGTCGAACTCTGGAAATTCGCTCCAGTATCCATCTTTGTTTTTATGTACCTTGGCATAGTAAATCATATTTAGCCTCGAAGTTTTTTAAGAAGGGCTTGTTCAAGGCCTTTCTTTAAAGAGTTGTTTCCGTGAACTGGAATCGCAACGATTCCAGCCTCCTCTTTGGTCATAATGTGATGTGAGCCTTTAATTCTATCAATTTGCCAACCGAACTTCTTGTAA
>JANQHA010000537.1 GCA_028282865.1 Oligoflexales bacterium | reverse complement strand
AAAAACTCGACATGAGCTTCATCAATCCCTCGGGTTCGATCGCCGATCCAAACCATATGCGCACTCAGATCATAAAACTTTTCGCGTACAGGAACTTTTCTAGTCAGTGCAGATTCATAGCCAAGTAGTAGGCCCTCGTGTGAGGTGAAAAAATCGACCGTACGTAGCCTATGATCCTTGTCAGCACCGATAGAAGAAACGAAGCTCATGGCGTCTTTAATTTGGTCAATCACATCTTTATATAAGTCAGAAACCTCCCGATGAGCAAATAAAGTTAGATTCCAGTGCTCAGGGTTATGGAGGTCAGCAAACCCACCGTTGATTAAAGAGCGGATGAAGTTAAGAGTCGCCGTCGAAGAATAGTACCCTTGAAGCAACCTATAAGGATCAGGCTCTCTGAGTTTAGCATCGGCTTGAAAGAAGTTTACATTATCACCTCGAAAACTTAGAATTTCTTGACCGTTGACCACTTCGGTATCTTTGGATCTTGGCTTGGCATACTGGCCTGCAATCCGCCCAATACGCACCACTGGCATTCTAGTTCCATAGGTTAAGATAAGTGACATCTGAAGCAAAATCTTTAACTTACTAGTGATTGCGTCAGCATTGCAGTCCTCGAATCTCTCCGCGCAATCTCCCCCATGAAGGATAAAAGCCTGCCCTGCTGCGGCTGCAGCAAGCCGTTGCTTTAACCTTTCGATTTCGCCACTAAAGACCAAAGGTGGTGCCTGATGCAATAACTCGATCACCTCATCAAGCTTAGCTTTATCGCTGTATTGCGGCTGCTGTCGGGCAACATGATTTTGCCACGAATCGATACTCCAGGGGTTCATCATTCACCTTTTGACTCGTTAGTATTTTTGCTATATAAAAGCAGCTCTTTCTAATACTACGAATAGTCTTTTTTATGAAACCTTCTTTTTTAAATATAGATAAAAACAACAGTTATGCTGTTATTAAAGCTATGGGGCAGCCAGCCTTTCGAAGCAATCAGCTAACTGATTGGATTTACCAGCATAAGCAAAACGACCTAGCAAAAATGACCAACCTACCCAAGGCATTGACAAGCAAGCTAGCAGAAAGCTACCGATGGAACCTGCCTAAAATCATTGACAAAATGGAATCGGACGACGGTACGACAAAACTACTGCTACAAGCCGAAGACGGTAAAATTATTGAAACAGTGATCATGCGCTACAAGGATCGGACCAGCCTCTGCGTATCGAGCCAGGTGGGCTGTAAGCTAGCCTGCACTTTCTGCCAAACTGGTAAACTCGGGTTTTTTCGCCATCTTAGCAGAGAAGAAATCCTCGCCCAGTATTTCACCGCACAACAGATCGTTAGCCCTGAAGGCCGCCGTATCAGTCATGTCGTTTTCATGGGTATGGGTGAGCCTTTCGATAACTACG
>JANQHA010000502.1 GCA_028282865.1 Oligoflexales bacterium | reverse complement strand
GGCACCAAGAACGTTCGGGGTGGATCGATACGAAGTTTATCGAGTCTCATATTGATGAGTTGCAAAGTATAGCCAAGGAGACTTTTGCTCAAAATACACGGGTGATTTTATTCTCATGCCTATCAGGTAGTAACTATGAAAAGAAAGGCGCAAGCAAAGTTCAAGATGCCCTCGCAACCGCTGGAGATATCGTTGAATCAGGCCTAGAAAAGGCGACTGGTTTCTTGCCTGAGATCTTGAGGTACGAAAAAGATCATACACCGCTTTATGAAGAGACGCAGGTTGGAGATTTGTTTTTGGATGCGTTATCTAAAGTAGTGCTAGTTAATAAGGGACGACTAGATGCTTCAAGGAGGATACTATTAGGTCTAGATACCGTTTATAGCAGTTTAATTTGGAAAGGGTATCACAACAATCGTGAGATCAATGGCCTCAATCAGCGTATTATTCCTATGACAAGATTTACCAGCTCAGACAGTGGTTTTTCCTTTGTAGAACTAAGTTCGGATGACAACTTAAGAATTGAACGGGAACTCGATCGCGAAGAGACAGCCCAAGCTATAGGAGATGACTTTAAATGGGAAATGATTTCCCCTCCTATGCTGGTTTCAGGCGTAGCGATGCACAAGCAGTCAAGTGTGGTTGACACGACTCGAACTGCGGCTAAGACCATGGTAAGAATGCTTAAGTATATGCCTAGGGCGACCTGGCGTTATGGTGTTAAGTTAGAGGGTCCTTGGTGGTACAACCGTTATAACTACCGAGTTGTGGAATAGACTTCATGTCTAACTTTTTATATTAAAAGAAAATATGTTCCGATATTAAACATAAAAATAGCTGGTATGACGATCGCTATGACCTGCTTCCATCGATCTGACATAGAATTGATTGTATACACCGTTAGCACAACTAACGATGGTAAGCCGCTGATTGGGTAAATCGACTTTAGAGTATCTCCTTTGCCGTAGTTTGGAAATTTTAGTAAGTAAAGGTAGTACATCGAGAAAGTACCTATGAAAACTAGGAAATTATAGACTAAAATGGGGTTCGTCGCTCTAAGCCCTGATTTGAAAGTTTTAGCAATGAACTTAAAGATTACAAAAATAAAAAGCCCTATAACACTTAGCCCGATCGCATTTACCGTGCCTAAGTAATTCATGAAGTTAACTGGTGGCAGCTTTCGCCGTGAGACCAAGAAATAGCCCCAGATATCGCCCCAATAGTCCGCATAAAACTGCGGAAAAAGTTGGTTACTAAATGAAGAACGGAATGGGTAGCTAAAGACCAGAGGGAATTTTTCTAGAGAGTAGAACCCGATGCCTTGACTAAAAAGAACATCGCTCCAATCTGTTCCTTGCCGGTTAAATGCGCTGAGACCTCCTTGATCAGATATTCCAACAAAAAACCAAAGCGACAGGCAGAGGGCCAAAATGCACGTGGCTAGTGGAGCGACTATCTTTTCTCGTAGTAGGTGATTTTCACTGTTATGCTTAGCATAAATCAGTGTAGTGCAGGCGATAGCGATAATAGAGACGAGTCCGAAGTGTCTAGATAACACCGCCAGTGCCAATGAGAGAGATAGGCCTATCCATCCATAGATCTGTTTTTTTGTTAACCCTCGCATGGAACACACTCGTGCAAACAGATACGCCGCAACTACCGTGAACATAAGAAGTAGGGGTTCTCCGCGAAGCATGCTAAAAGCTTTGTAGTAGGTGGAGGTCATACCTAATAAAAGAATCGCTATAGACGCCGAAAAATAGTTGCCCGGTAAGATCAATAAGCAGAGCTTTATCAAAAAAAATAACGCTATTGCCGAAGCTATCAAACATTGAAAAACTGCGAATCTGAAGGTGATTTGCTCGTTAAGTTCCTGGTCGACTCCAGAATTATTTAGTGCTCTCATCAGTAGTGCTGGCAGGTAATAAGGGGCTGGGGGATAAAAATATCCTAGGGATTCTTTGCGGTCTTTTGGTAGCCTCTTTTTTAAAGCTAGTACCCGGTAATACCTTAAGTGTGCTCCTGAGTCATATATAGTTTTCGGGTTTCTCACCCAGCAGTTTCGAGCCACAATCAAATTGACTGCAATAAATAATAAGATCACACAGGTTTTAGTATTGAGTAGGTTTATTGCTAAGTTTGGAATGTTTTGGATTGACGACATATTGCTTTCCTCTGCAGGTCATTCGTATGGGTTGATGTTTTAGCAACTAATTTAATGGCTT
>JANQHA010000471.1 GCA_028282865.1 Oligoflexales bacterium | reverse complement strand
AAAATCAACTAACGTCGCAGGCAGGACATTTAAAAAATTTTTTAGACCAAAATCAATAAGTTAGCTTTCTTATAGATTGGTTTTTAAAAATGTCGCTGGTGACTTCCCAAAACCCAACTTACTTTCTATGTGCAAATAATTGTAGGAGAGCATGTAGTGAGTAAAATTATTCCGTTCATCAGTCATAAGGCAGTAGAGGCAAATCGAAAAGGTATTTCTGATAATCGCCAGGCCATAGAAGTTAACAGGCAGGGCATTGCAGAAAACCGCGAGGCTATCGAGGTGAATCGCCAGGCCATAGAAGTTAACAGGCAGGGTATTGCAGAAAACCGTGAGGCTATCGAGGTAAACCGTCAGGCCATAGAGGTCAATAGGCAGGGCATTACAGAAAACCGCGAGGCTATCGAGGTAAACCGTCAGGCCATAGAGGTCAATAGGCAGGGCATTGCAGAAAACCGCGAGGCTATCGAGGTAAACCGTCAGGCCATAGAGGCAAATGGTGTTGCTATTGCGAAAAATGGCGAGAAA
Source organism: Oligoflexales bacterium (assembly GCA_028282865.1). GTDB lineage: Bacteria > Bdellovibrionota_B > Oligoflexia > Oligoflexales > CACXFL01 > JANQHA01. The sequence goes on along the minus strand of JANQHA010000471.1, from coordinate 2,956 downwards.
ATCCATGAACTAGGCCTTAAGTTTGAGGATCAGCAATCTAATCTCAAGGCCGTATTGGAAGTTGTGACTCATATTGATAAAAGGTTGGATCAATTAGATAAGGTGACTGCGATAGTTGCTAATCATGAAGACCGGATATCAGCTGTCGAGCACTATATAAAAGCCAGTGGCGATTGAGGTATAATTGGAGGCGATGATAGGTCTCTTAAAGGCTAAGACTTAGGAGGCAAAAAACTTGCCTCCGTTTAAGTTAGCTACCAATCCGTATAATTGCAGTTAATAGTCGGCGTTGACCATCATCTCTCTGGTAGAGGGTTACGATTGGTTTGTTGTTTTCCATGCCGCATTGGCTGATTACATAACCTGCCGACTTTCTGCTTTGGAGCTCAGTTTCGACGGCTGCACCCGCGTTAGCGCTAGCTTGAAATTTATCTTTGATACCATCGGGGTTACACCACGACATATCCAACTGACTGCCAGAGAAGCATTGATCATTGTCGCGGTCTACTAGTTCATTTTTACCTTCGCATTCTTGCTTTATAGCGGAATTGATAAGTGCCTGCATGACGTCTTCGGTATCATTGATTCCCGGAGTAGTAGGCGTCGTTGGTTGATTGAAGGTGTTCCCCTGTGTATTGCCGCAATCTGATCCAAAACCACTGTTGTTGGGCTGGCCAAATGTCCCCGAAGTGCCTGTCCCGAAGGACGAAGCTCCGTCACCTAAAGGAAACCCGTTTTGCGCCCAAGTTTGAAAAGTGTTTTGTTCTGTTGAGTTGAAAATAATATTGCTATGTTCCGGTCTACTACTAAGCCCCATTGCAACTGAAAGCATATTAGATTGATGAGTGGGTAAGTTTGTCAGGTTCGTAAGATCCACCGTACTGTTAATCGAGTGACAGCTTAAGCACTTTGCCGATACAATTGGTTGAATATGAGTATTGTAAGTCACCTGGTTTAACCCGAAGGTGCTTTGGCTATTTCCTGTGTTAGATCCAAATGTTGAACCATCTGCCGTGCCGGTGTTGGTACCAAAGGTCGAGGTTCCTGTATTCGTTTGCGAGCCAAATGTGTCGGTGCCAGTATTTGTATTATTAAAGCAATCTTGTTGAAGAATATTGCTACTTTTGTCTAAGTTAGCGCTTGGTTTTTCGCTACCACTATCGCAGCCATTCATTAATAGTGCTGTTGTCAAATAGACGATATTTTTAACTTGTTGAATGCTCATAAAGTCATCCCTTGTAATATGTGGCTCTTAGTAACCGTATCGGTGATGCTTATGAAAAGCTTTAGAACTGCCTCAAAATCTATATATTATTCTTAAAAATTAGGTAGTTATGGTATGGAATAACGCCCAGCAGGTTTAAGGCATTTGCCGACTAATCAAACGTTGCGGTTTTATGTAGCCTTAAATATACTCGGGGTTAGAATTTTCAAGTTAAAATTTAGAAAGATCATGAGAGGGATATTATGTTCTTACAAGTATGGATGCTTGCTATTTCCTTGTTTTCCTATGGATGTGGATCTGGTTCTTCGGGTGGTGATGATACTACCGGCCCTAGAGGAGTTAGGGAGGGTGGGTTAGGAACTCCTGTATCGCTAAGCCTTCAGGATCCCACCTGTCAAAAAAGCTCGACGGCTTTGGTTCTTCAAGATGGGCCAATTGACCGTAGCTATACTGGTGAAGGCCTATACCAGGGCTTGGAGCTAAAGATTTTTAAAAAGCATTTCAGCTTACTCATCGAGGCGAAAGACCAAAGTAATATATCTGACATTAGAGTATGTCGTGATCGAAGTGGTGTCAGGGCTGATACTGTCGAAGGAGCGACGATCAAAGTACTCGATGATGTCAAAGCAGCTAATCAATTTTATCGAAAAACAGCAGAAAATGGATCGTCTACTACACCACTTAGTTTGAATATGTTCCCACTTTATGAGCAGTATGTGAAAGTCGAGGTTGACCCAGATTTTGTTGAAGAAGGGCAGCCTTCAGAAATCGAGCAAGGCGGCTACGTAACCGATAATGCAGCTTGGACTTATAGCACTGATGAGAATGGTGTTGATCGCTACTCAATGATATTTTTTCCGAAGAGTAAGGAGCTTGCGAAAAAAGGTTGGTTTAATGGCAAAGGCCTCTGGGAAGTTCCTTTCGTAGCCCGTCATGAGTTTGGCCATCATGTTTTTAGCGAGTATATGAAAAATACCGATGCTTTTAGCTCTCTTTCGTCTTGGTACAGAAAAAAGAATTCCTACCTTCCTCTTGGCACAATCTCTGGCAATGGTGCCATCGAGCGCAGTATGTTACTTGCGAGAATGGGAACTAGCTCTCAAAGAGAGGCTATGTGGGTAGCCATTAATGAAGGTTTTGCTGACTTATTTGCTTACTTGAGTATGGGGGGGAACGATCAGTTGGCAGACTTTTCTTGCTTCTCTAAAAACCGTCAATTAAGCGAGGGTAAATTTCACGATGGACGCTATAAAAGTGTTACTGACCTTGTTTTAAATGAGTTTTTTACCGAAGAAGAGTCAAGTAACCCACTTGCGCTAGCGGTTGAGGAGGAAGCAAGTTGCCAAAGCTATAGCTTGAGAGACCCTCATATCATCGGTGCAATGATCGCCCACGGAATTCTTAAAATTCTTTCCGATGATGACGACCTTGAAGAGCTGTCTGTCAGAACTTTTAAATGGATCAGCAGTCTCAAAGACTATGGAGCCAATTATAGCCAAAAAGATGGCTCTGAATTATTAAGTTATGTCGTCTCGAAGGCAGTAGCTGTTGTTTCGCAAGAAGATGACTCAGCAGCGACACTTATCAAATTAACCGATAAAGTGAATAAGTACTTCCCATTCAGTGGCGGTATGAAAGAGATTCGCAACTCAAATTAGTCATAGAACAGGGCGTGCAATCATTTGCGCGCCCTAAATCATACGTGCATTCCATTTCTTATAGAGCTGATGA
>JANQHA010000400.1 GCA_028282865.1 Oligoflexales bacterium | reverse complement strand
TATCTGTGACGACTGTTATTCCGATTTACGCGATATCCTAATTGACAGAGCTGACGAAATGGTAGCAGCCGCGAGCCAGCCCATTCCAAAATCGCGTCCTAAGAAATCTATGGCTGAACGCAAGAAAAAAGCTACAACTGCTAAGAAGAAAACGGCTAAGAAGAAGACTCGCAGAACTAGTAAAGTCGCCTAATTACCAGCCTTAGTACGATGTAATAGCCTGATTTAAGTTGCTCTTCCTATGAGCCGGCAACATTTTCCTATTAAATAAATACTTCGACTCCCGATGTTTAAATCGGAACTAATGTTAGGAGTCGCTGTATGTCGCGGTTTAGTAACCATAACCAAATACCTGATGATTATTTACATGCCTTGACCAACTATTGGAATGGTAGGCCGCAGACAGCTGTAGAGCACGTGAGCTTGCTACTAGCCGAAAGGCCAGAGCGTGAGGATCGCTTTATACTATATCGGTTTTGGATTGATGTTTTGGCTGACCAAAAAGATGTCGTTATGCTTAAATCGCTATCAGATCATTTACATATCCTAGGAATGATCGATGCAGATTACGCTCCGTATTATATGTCTCTAAGGGGCACAATTCATTTTGAGCTGGACGAGGTGGAAGCGGCCAAATTATATGCTCGGACCGTTAAACAGTTTGAAAACAATCAATATGCCCGTGAGCTATTGTATATGCTAGAGCAACGAACTTCGTCCGAACCGGTAGCGATGGTGTCATCGAAAGAAGTTTCAAACTTAAACGATTATTTTCATCTTAAATGTGCTCTAGGATCAGCCCATGAGTGTTCAGATGATAAGCTGATTAAGGCTACCTCGAATCGAATAGCTAAGCTATATCCCTCGTCGCCGCTACTAGAGCAATACAAAGTTCAGACTGCGTTTCAGCAGCAACAATATCCGCGTGCGATTAAAGTACTCGAAGGTCTTTCGAGCGACTTCCCAGCGAATCACGACTACCTGGTTTATTCGGCTTTTGCTGCAGCTAAGTCGGGACAATATCAACCAGCTTTAAAATACTTAGGAAAACTCATGACGCTCGGCTGTGAAGATGACCTCGATGTAAATCTTCTGTTTGCTGACTGTTACCGGAACCTGTTTGAGCAAACTGGTGACGCTCAACTCCGAGATAAATTAGAGTATTTTGAGCAGCGCGTTGAAGAGCTATGGAATGCAGAAGAGTCTAGCAATAAGGTACTTTCGATTTCTGACAAAAAGGAAAATACTATGAATTCTTCAAAAGGAAGAGATGTTAAAGCTTGGATGGTAAAATTAACTGCGGCGGAGTATTACGATTTACAGTCTAAGCAACAAGAAGAAATCGTACACACCTTGTCTGAAACAGCGGTTCCTGGCGACATTGTTGTTTTTGTGGGAGACGATTATCAAAACCCATCAAGGTCTTGGAGGATTGGATCTGTTTACTCAGTTGAGTCAGAGCCTACCTGGCATCCGGTCAGAGGTTTTGAGTGTCATCTAAGTGCTATGCACCGTTTGGAAGCATCGATTCCTTTTGAGGTAAGGCTTGATAAGCAAGTGAGTGCGAAGTCGGCGGTTATTGAGTTAGACCGAGGTGCGATAGACCTATTGATTGAAGCGGTGCAGGATTTCTCAGGTCAAGATGAGGTGAATATACCAATCATTCACGATCTAGAGCGGATGCGTTTGTCATCTTAAAGTTTATTACGAAAGGTATCAACGGGTGTGTGATGTTAAGTAACGTAAATAAAATACTTTTGTTAATGGCAGTTAGCCTGCTTTCATTTAGTGTTTTGGCAAATACGACCTCCAGTGGAGAGGCTGTTGACATAGAAGAAAAAGGTTTTAGCATTACACCTCCGCTTGGGTGGTCGATAAATCTGAAATATCCTAACACGACACTGCTTTTGGAAGCCCCTAAGAATAAGACGGACAAGTATCGTAGAACTATTCAAGTGCTCAGCTTTTCTGACCCCAGGTATATGGATGATTTGTCCGCAGAAGAGTTCTCTTTATATATATCTAAGAACTTCAGCAAGGCATCTTCGCTTATCAGCGACTACGAAATTCGTGACCGTGTCCCGGTAGAGCTAGACAATGGATTTCCTGGATACTTATTTTATGCGAGTTTTAAAATTGATAATACTGAGTTAATGCAGATGCATGTCCTAGTCTCTTCAGCAACGAGACACTTTCTTATAACTTACACTGATCTGGCATCTTTTTTTGATACTGACGTCTCGTCGGAGGAGCATCTAAACGAAGCCTGGAAAACGGTTAGCTCTATCAAGCTCGACAGTCCGGGACCGGTTAGATTTGCATTTGCAAGAAACGTAACAATATTTTTAGTGGCGGTTTTGCTAGGCGGATTTGCCTTAATTCGTATCCGTGGTCGCCGAGCTGCTAATCTATACAGGGAGTATGCTGAAGATAAGCATCTTGAGTATAGCTCCTCTGCTAGGGCTATCAGTGGCAAAAGCAAAAGATCCGACGGACCTTATGGAACGATTCAGGAGCCTTCTTTATATGAAACTGCTATTGAAACTAATATCGATGCGGACTATGGTGATGACGAGGATGAATTTAAACATGCAGGATAAAGGCAGAAACCTTGTTTTCACCGATCATTTATCAGTCGAATCAACTAAAACTTATCGATCAACGGCTTTTACCTCATAAAAGCATCTGGGTATCTTGTGATACCTTGGAAGATGTCGCTGTGGCTATCGAAGATATGGTGGTGCGAGGTGCTCCGGCTATTGGCTGTACTGCCGCCTTTGGGTTAGCCCTTGATATCACGCAAGTGGACCAAGATAGTACCTGGAGAAGCTATAAGGGACGGTTCTTCGATTGCTGCGCTCGATTAGAGGCGACTCGGCCTACAGCGGTGAATTTATTCTACGCCATTAATCAGATTCGCCAGGCTGTTGAATCAATCAGCGATAACGAACTAGTTCGCGATGTCTCGGAGGTTGTTGAAAGGTGTGCGCAAGACCTTTTCAATAGCGATCTGGAAACCTGCGTGGCAATTGGTGCTCAAGGGTGTAAGCTTCATAGCTCAGATAAAAAACTCAGGGTTCTCACCCACTGCAATGCTGGAGCCTTAGCTACCGCTGGATATGGCACCGCTCTGGGGGTCATTCGTGCTCTTCACTCTGCAGGCAAGCTGGAGAAGGTATGGGTCGATGAAACTAGGCCTTACCTGCAAGGTGCCAGATTAACATCATACGAATTATTGCAGGATAATATTCCACATACGTTGATTGTTGATTCCGCCGCGGCGTCCTTAATGGCGCAAGGACTGATAGACTGGGTCGTGGTTGGCGCCGACAGAATCGCCGCGAACGGTGATACCGCAAATAAGATTGGAACCTACTCAGCGGCTATCAACGCGTACTATCACAATATCAAGTTCTTTGTTGCCGCGCCTTGGAGTACTATTGATCTTACCATTAGCTCAGGTGCAGATATCCCCATCGAGATGAGACCTCAAAGTGAAATAACTGAATATGCTGGTCAATCTATTGCGGCAACCGAAGTGACTGCCTTGAACCCTTCTTTTGATGTGACTCCTAGTAAATTGATTTCAGGTATTATTACCGAAGACTCTGTCATCCAAGAGCCGTTTGACAAATCTTTGGCGTCGGCTAGAGCGCATAACAATAGATTATAAAACTTCACCCATTTTATTAATAATCAATTTTAAGCAGGTTCATATAAAAAAGTTCCCCGACGTATTAACGCCGGGGGAACTGGGTCTTTATTGAACTAGTCCTTCAAAAAATTGCTTTTGAGAGTGCACTAAGTATATTTTGTAGACTTCCGCGGTATGCTCGAAATCTAGTTCAGCTACCAACCGCTTTTTGTTTAGAAAATCTTTAGTTTTAGCTTCTTCGATCCGGTTGTTTTCTAAGAAGCTAGTGTAGTGAGCCAAGGCCGCCACTTCATAAAATACGATTGTAGCGGAGTATCTAAGAGCACCTGCTGCGGGACCGGCTAGTTTTCCTAGAAAAGCCTTTCCCGACTGTTTAGCAAGAACCTGAGCTAATCGATAAGACACTACCGCTAACGAAGCATTAGCGATTCTTTCTACAATATCCTCAGGAATCGAGCTGTCTTTAGCGTATACCCCCGGCTCAAGTTCGCCGTTATAATAATCTACCAGTAGGCCTACTATGATGTAGGTAACTGCGGCAAAGATATCCGAAGTTGCTGTTGGTATTTTTACACTTTTCCCGTTACCCCCTTTTGAAAGGTAAGCGAGGTAACCAGTTGCTAGCGACTTGTTTGCGACATCTCTAGCAGCTTTTTGAGAAATATGGTCAACAGTCTGTTTTGTGGCGGTTGTATCGGACTTTTCTTTAGCCAGAAAAATCTGCTGAGCCGCTGATGAAATTGCCGTTGTGATAGCTTGGGCAAAAAACTGTGTCCAATAGGGTAGGGTTGCAGTAGCGCCAGCTACTGCGCCAAACATTACGTGGTTTGCCAGCATTTTCTGGCCTTCGGTAGTTATCGGAAGTGTTTTGTAAAATTTATCGTAGGCGACCTCTGATTTTCTAAAACTTTCGTTTAGTTCAGCAGTTGCTTGTGAAAATTCTGCTAAGTAGACTTCTTTTTCCTTTTGAAAAGCTTTTAGCTTCTTTTTTGATACCCAGTCTCCGGTATAGCTAGTTATGCAGTTTTCATCTTCATCAAGACAATGATAAGCACCTAGCATAAAAGTACGTTGATAGGATTTTAAAGTGTTGTATTCAAACATCTGCTGTAGGCAGATTCGCAGCACCTTTCCGACTAAGTAAGTCGATGTGAGTTTACCGTGTCGATGTTCTGGTATTCTCGACGGCAACGCCATCGCGTCAACGCAGGTTGAAGTGGATTCGGAAATACTACCCTTGTCGCTATAAAGCTCTTGTTCGTTTTCCAAAGGAAAAGAAGCTCTTAGTGCGACAAACTCTACTGGAAAGCTATCGATAAAATATTCACTGTCATTTAGGTACGGGTGGACCGCATCATCGATTGAGTGGGTATGTTTCGAAGCACTAACAGAAAAGTTGCTTGCGGTCTCGCTATCGATGTCTTCGTCCAAGTTTAGCGGAAACTTAACGGTTGCAGTGAATCGTCTGCCCGCTGGAATTTTTAAAGGGCTTCCTTCATCATTGGTGAGAGTAGCTGGTTCCATATCAAAACTATTCTTTAGCGATGTGATCCAGCTTTCTTGTTTGGAATAGTCCTCAGACATTGAGCTATTTTGGCTCGGTTTGCCACAGGAACTAAATATCAAGAATGTAGAAATAACTATGACCCATATGCTTGGGTTTTTTTGTGTGTGTGTTGTTTTCATCCGCAACTCCTCCTACACAGTAGAAATATCTCTCAGCAAACGTACGGATTAGAGACAGTTTAAAATGGTTGTTTATACCCTCCTCAGTTAGTGGAAAAGCCAGTGCTGCAGCCATAGAATATTTTAACAAAACTATTAAAATTAGTCAATTTTTAATAGTTTTGTTAAAATAATTTTATATTTTTAATGTTAAATTAAAGGCTTATTTAACGATCATTTCCAGATAGATCTCAGCCTCAGACCAAATAGGGCGCTAATCACCTTTATCATATAAGAGGCCTGCTTGACGCCGCTTATGCTTGAGACTCCCCCTTGGCGTGGCTTCATCATGATCGGAGTTTCGTGGATACTAAGACTTTTACTAGCTAAGATAGCTATGGACTCTGGTTCTGGGTAGTCCTCAGGGAGGTTTTTGAGCAGAACCTCGTAAGCTTTCTCCCCATAGACTCGAAAGCCCGAAGTGGGGTCTGCTACTGCCGCTTTAGGACCAAATAGTGCCAGGGTCACTCTAATTAATGAAGAGCCAAATCGTCGTAACCTTGTGGTGCTAGCATGGTTAGCTTGAGGGGCACCGGTCACAAAGCGAGAGCCTATTGTAAGATCTGATTGGTTCGCTTGAGCTTGTGATAGCAGGGTTGGTATCTCCTCGATCGGGTGTTGTCCGTCTGCATCGCATTGGATCACATGAGTGCATTTAAGCTTCTTTGCGACTTTGAATCCAGTTTGTAGGACTCCTGAAACACCGACGTTAGTTAAATGGTCCGTATGGTTTTGCGGCGCCAGGGTATCAAGAAGTGTTGATGACTCGTCGGTAGAGCCGTCATTGACAACCAAGTAGGCTATGTCATTTTGTCGATTGCTTAACTCTGCCTTTAAAGACTGTATAAGGTCTGGAATATTTGCTTGCTCATTATAGCACGGAATGACGACTAGGCATTTTGGGGCTCTCTGGGCGAAGACCTCGACGAATGCTCGAGCTGCCTGAGTGGTTGTGCTATCGACTATCTTCTTATATTGAGAGTGAATACGCGCCTCAGACTGAAATGATTGCCAGAATAATAGGAAAATCAGCGATGCTAGTACGAAGTTGCTGACAAGTTCGATTTGCAGCAAATCGGCAAGATCTCGTAGGATTGAAGGGTCTATGGTAGCTGCAAAAAGAAAGGCAGAAACCAGCCATATCATTGGTGAGCTTCTTGCTGAAAGCTTCCTGCCTAATTGCGAAAGTAGAATTAACAAAGAAACAGAAACAATCAGTATAAGAAGTGGAGACATGATTACCTACAGTTAAATAATGGTTTTAGTTGCTGTGCTCGAAAGTCTGAAAATCCAGAGAAATCACACCTTCTCATTTGGCCCTCCCTTTCGCAACTATCGTCTAATACTTTGTAAGTATTAAAATCAGGTCCAGCCCAATAGATTGCTAGGTGTCCTAAACCACTTTTACAATAGACCTTGTCAGGGTCTTTGGCGGCAAGCTTCCAAAACTCTCTAGCCGCATCAGGAGCATGGACCTCTGGACTTTTGACCTTGAAGTCGAGTGCATGAAGCTGTGGGAGAACATAGCAGGCTAATAAAAAGAAACAGACCTTAGCAATTTGATCTAACCTTCTTTTCTGAGAAAAACCAAAGATAGCCATTAGCAAAATTGCTGATAATGGCACTACCAGCCAGTATCTGAGTTCGTGTGATTGAGGCATTATCGAAGCAATGCCACTCGTTGCTAATAACATAGCGATCAACGCCGGAGGTATATCTCTTCTGTATGTTAGCCATATAAGATAAATAACGCTTAGCAGAACTGTTAAGAAAAAGAGCCCACCCATCCGGTGATGAGCTCCTTTATACCCACGAAAGTCACCCATATCTACCTTCCATTCAAATACGCCATCTGGGTGAGTAAAGCGGGTGGCTTCTAAGTTAGAGAGTAGGTATAGCGCTGGTGCCGATTGATCCCAAAGTTGCTTAGGAATTTGTACTTTAAATCGACTACGCCCAGTATCCTGCCCTTCTGAGAAGTATTTGCTTACTAGAGGGGGAGCTACAGGGAATGTGGGATTATTAAATTTATAAATATTTCTGAGAGGCCAGATAGTTGCTCCGGTGATGAGTATTGCTGCTACGATCAGATAGCTCTTCCAGTTTGCATCAGAAGCAAATATTAGCCTGTATGTAAAAATGGCTATTGCTACTACAATAAAAAAACCGACAAATGGCCAGGCCTGGTATTTTGATAGCGCTGCGATCCAAATGCCTAATGACAGCGAAAGTAGTGATTTTTGGCAGGGCTTAAAGAGGATCATGTGAGTTAGTGCAGCGAAGCATAACGCCAGCCAACTACCGACCCATAGGTCTATATAACCGGCATAAAACTGCATAACAAATAGTGGAAAAGCTAGAAACGCCGTAAGGTACCAGAGTAGGTTGATTTTCCTTTGGAACATCCACCTTATAAGTGCAAGGCAGGTCAGAAAACCTACAGCATTGAGAGCACTAGAGGCCGAGGGTCGTTGAAATATTGTTACAAGTACCCCTTGCACGTAGTTGGCCAGAGGCGGGAAGCCCGCTAGAATTTCCGAAATATAGTTGGAGGGTATTAAAGTGGTCTTACCAACATGAAGTAATGCGCCAGGTAGGTGGTACCACAGATAGTCATAGTCATGGTGTGAGAATCTAAATAATGCTTTGAAGAGCATGACAGAGAATATAACAAAGATCAAAAAAGAGTGACCATATCGTTTAACAACTAAAAACCATTTCATAAAATAGGTATCTACCTTTGTAAAATTCAGAAGCTAGGCTAGCATAATTTCGTGCAACCATCGACTTCATTTCTTGCTAAAAACCCCAATTGATGAGAAAAGTTTATTATATAGTTGGTGGCTTGGTTTTTGTTGGTTTACGGGGTCCTAGAGGGTTGTCTGCCGGTCTTTCGAAGTTTTTTAGTGTGATAATGGTGATTGCCGCTGGGCTGGTAGGAACTGTGATGTTCTTGTGGCCGCTGTTTGCTCGAGACTTCCAGACTTTACCAGGAGATTTCGCGGATACCCGGCTAAATCTATTGTTCTTGGAGCATAGTTATCAGTTCTTGATCGGGCAGGT
>JANQHA010000309.1 GCA_028282865.1 Oligoflexales bacterium | reverse complement strand
AGTTTCAGCTGTTTTGGCTGCAATCGGGGTCGATATGGCTTTGATGTTCGGCTTTTTGGCTTTTATCCTAAACTTTATTCCGACCTTTGGTTCTTTGGTCGCGACTGCTCTTCCTTTACCAATAGCATTGATTTCTTTTGGCTTTGGCTGGCAGTTTTATCTTGCTTTGATCGTTCCAGCTACCATTCAATTTGCAGTTGGGAACGTCATTGAGCCAAAGCTGCTGGGTGATCAACTAGACCTTCACCCGGTGAGTATTCTGCTTTCCCTTATGTTTTGGGGGCTTATCTGGGGTGTGCCTGGGATGATTTTAGCTACGCCGATTTTAGTAAGCTTAAAAATTGCGGTCCAGCGCCTTAGCCTCACGCATTGACTCAGAAAGCTTTTATAGGTTTTGCCTAAGGGCCACAGATCCTTGGCCTCGCTGTTTTTTTGCAAAGATTTTTTGTACTTGGTTATATGAATCAACATAATATAGGTTTACGTCCTTCAGTTGCCATAGGATCCTCAAAGTTTCAGGGTAGTCACCTATCTGCAAAAAACGCATCGCATGCATGACCTTAACTGCTTCATTTCTATAGATCGGATGATCTATCTGTCTAAGGTATTGTAGAAGGTGCAGGGGCTCGTATTTGCCGCTGGTTGTATGCTTGCTAGCCAAAGAAGTCAGTGAACTCATAAGGCATAAAGAAGCGTCTAATTGCATTTGTCCTATCTGATTCACGACCTTACGGAGCAATGCCCCTTTACTTTGCTTGGACGCACTGGACTGCAAGTCGGCGATAAGCGATAGCCCTTTGGAAGGCACGTCACATACGACCTGGCTCATTTTTGCTATTTTCCGCTTGGGTTTTTTGTCGGATATTTTGTTTGTTTGCCGGGTCAGCTCAGCAGAAAGTTCGGACTTTGACCAGCTTAGCGGGTCAAATGGTTTTGCTTGAGAAAAAGCCACTCCCCCAAGGAGCCCCGCTAGCACTGGCAGTTTTTTAAAATTCATCATTATGCCTATTTTTTATCGTCTCATTAGAATAGCAGATCGAGCAATAACTGCCAAAGTGGGAATAAATATTAGAAGATACAGCAAATAGGCCACCTTCGAGCCTCCATTGGTTGAAATGACGCCACATGATTCTGGAACCTCCTGGCCTAAAAGCCTTTGTACCTTTTTTGATTTGGCGTTTTTTCTGACCACTAAATCGGCTCCATATGCCTCCTGGCGGGTCTGCTCTTTTATAGACTCGAGCTCACCGTTTAGAAATGCCTTGATGTAGGTAGTCTTGGTGGCTGCATTATTTTTGCTGTACTGGTTTTTAGATGTGATTTCAATGCCACCCCAGTTGATTCCGAGGATTTTCTTGGACTCTCTGTCAATAAGCGCAGAACCGCTGGACCCATGGATGAGGTCGCAGTTGTGTTTGACACTAAAAGCTAGCACTGGGTCAAGAGACCATTCATCTTTTGGGAAATCACCTATTATATTGCAGTCAGTCTCAGTAATTGCCGCCGCAGGTAGTTCTAACTTGCTGTTGTTAATCTTAACAAAGTTTTCCTTGATATCTGGATAGTGGATAATAGTTGCGGTTTTTCCCTCTGGAATTTGGTCATCATCCCAGAACTCCAATGGTGGGTAATCTTTAGGTAGCGGATTGCTAAGCTTGATGACTGCCAGGTCGCTCACGAAGTCGCCCTTTAGGGTGCCCTCAAGGCAGCTCGTTTTGTGCGCCCGGTCGGGATCACTGGCATTAAAGTCGAAGTACACCGAGGTATTGATACAGGCCTCGTTTAGAAATTGGTCGAGTATCACCTTTTTCTTGTCGGTTTTTGCAAAACAGTGAAAATTTGACAAAACTCGTGGGCTTTTATCCGGGTCGTTTTCTTCAGGTTTTACCAAGACGCCAGAGCAAAACTTTCGGTTTCCGTTGGCGAGCAAGGTGGCAATCAGCGGGGTTGACTTGGCAAGTTTTATATAATCTTTGTGATTCTCTTCTGGCTTGAATAACTCGATGTTGTTTTCATTGATTATGTAGCCAGATTTTGTCAATGACACCTTGTTTTTACACGAGATAGTCAGGAAAAGTGGGCTTATAGCCGCTATAACTAAAAAAGGCCTGAGTCGATCTAAGTTCATCATGGGTCCTGAGCTTGGGTTTGCTAGGGGATCTATCGGTATTTTGCGAGATTTCTTGATGGAAAAGGCTCTAAAGAGACGTCTTAGCTTATAAAATCTTAATAATTCGTTAAAAATAAATTTAATTTATATAAAAAAATTTTTTATTTTAATAAAATTATAGTTGATATTTTAGATAGATAGCGATATAAGATGTTCCGATAGAAAAACAATTTATATGTCGTTTGTTGAACTTTGAGCTAGGAGCACTATTGAAACGGAGTTTGGGTTTCTCGTATATGATTGTTGGGTTCTTGCTGCTAAGCCTGTCTAAGCCTGCAGCCTCGATGTCAGAGATATCAGTTTCTATCAAAACTCCCAAAGAGCTTGCCTCAGATAATTCTGACCCTAACAGCCCCGCAAACTCAGACCAGCTTAATATTAGGACCTTATTGGCACCTAAGGGCACTGATATGCACGAAATGGTCGAGACATTGAGACAAGCGATCGCGGAGCTAAGAGAGAGTAATCCTGATTTAGGGCCCATCGAAATGGTCGTCATGTCGCAGGCAGACGGGGACGAGGGCGGCATTAAACTGGCAAATATGATTCAGGAAAATATTGAGGATATTACTCTGTTTACCCTAAATCACACTGACGAGTTTGAGAAATATGTCGCTGTTCCAGAAGAAGACATCTTCGAAGAGATTGCGGTCTCTAGGTTGTTTAAATTTTTGACTATTATGTCAAATGTTAGATTTGTCGGGACAGCTGCAGTAACTATGGGTGTCTCAATTCTCATCGGCGACCTTCCCGTCGTCCCATCGATTGTCGGAGGTTTGACAGCCGGGTTATTGTCTCGAAGGCTACATAAAGAGAATCACGACCTTAACAAATTCATTGGCCGAAATCCTATATGGGATAAAGACGGCGACCTTCACCGTAGCGGGAAGTTTCGCTGGAGAGCTGCCCGTTGGTTATGGGATACCTTCGGTAAGCATGGCACTTTGATAGCTGGTTACCTCACTACGGTTCATTGGGCGATGGCTTTGGCAGGTGGTCCGGCGAGTTATTTAGCTAACCCTATGGAATGGGTCGCTTATACCTGGTTGTTTGGGGGGTTGTCGGCTGCTAGCTCCGGAGCCTGGAAGCGGTTAGATGCGAAGATATATCTTGAAAAGCTTAAAGCAAATAAAATCAAATATTTTGCAGATCATGGTAAAGGAATCTCGAATGCCATAAAGCTCGTCGGTACATCAAGCGTTGCCACTTTGATGATGTCTTTATCATCGGTGTTTTGCGAGTCTTTTCGGTTGTCGAGCGATATGCTTTGGTACACGGCGACTGCAATGACCATCAATGGGGCTCTCGGTTGGACTAGTTATTACCTAAAAACCCGTACCAAAGTTTTTGACTGGGCATCCGAGAAAACTGAACCTGCTCGCATTAAAGCGAAAAACAGCTCTAAAAAATTCTACGATAAATATCTTTCTAGATATTTTTCTAAAGACCCTTGTTACAAAGCTTTTAATAGGCCTACTTCGCTGTAGTTTTTGGGAGGCTAGCGGTATTTATTCCCGAATGCCTACATCTATAAGCAAGTCATCTTGCTGACTGCTGTTTCCTTGTTTTTTTTCTGAAGAGCTATCACTTGCAATATTCGATATATCTGACTGGGAGTCAAGTGTTCTGACCAGCTCCTCTGCCTTTTTGGCTATGATATAGTTGCTAGATTTTGCGTGGATCATCACTAAGTCGAGGTACCTCTTGGCTTGTTTGATCTGCTTATCTTCTTTAGCGATTAGAGCAAGTCGATAAAGTGCCTGCGGGTGATGAGGATTAATTTTTAGCACCAAATGAAAGATGGTTTTGGCTTTGCTTAGCTTTCTAAGGCGGCTGTTGGCGATTCCGTGGCCTACGAGACTTGGAAGGCAGTCCTTACAGCGTTGTCGGGTCTCAGCAAAGATCTCAGATGCTCCCTGCGCATCTCCGAGCTCAAGGTATAGCCGACCTAGGTTAAGCCCTGCCGCTATTTCAGTATTTGTTTCATAAAATGCTTGGTGAAACAACTGTACAGCATTTTGAAAGTCGTTTATGTCGGCTTTTGGAGCTGTAACAGTTGCTAAAGCTCTGGCATTGAGGCTTTCTGAGCTTGGTCGATGATATGTTTCGATTAGACCAGCGTAATATGCAGCGAGCGGATGCTTTTTTTGCATTGATGTAGCAATCACTAGTACTGTTAGTGCTTGCTCATTTCTAGGGTTCTTAAGCAGGTAGTTTCGTGCTTCAGCTTCGGCAGCTTCCCAAGCACCAGCCGCTAGCGTCGCATAGAGTTTCTCAGATTGGTTGGTGGTGCTCTTGCGCAGCTGGACCCAGTGCTTGCGATCCAAGCTTGATAAAACAAACTTAGAGCTTCCGACCTGACCTAGGATAGGTTCTTGGCTTTTTGCGCTAGACAAACTAGCAGATTTGGAGCCAGTGGTAGTACAAGCTGAGAAACTAACTACTAGCAGTATGGGATATAGAATTTGAAGTACTGGTATCATAAATTCCTCTTATTTCTCGACAGTCACAAGCTGCGGGTCAAACTGGATGAAACCATTGCTGGTCTCTCCCGTAATCCGGTCAAAGTTCCAGTCTGTGCTATTTTCCCAAAGAATCTGCAAGGTCCAATTGGGAGACGTATGGTGGTTATTTACCGTTTCTAATGCCTTCTCACCAAAATTCTGGTGGTCTGAAGCGATGATATCACTAATTTTCATTTTTCTACTATTAAACTGATCTACTAAACTCTTGCTCAGCTTATCGGCGATACTGATATCTTCAATACGATCTAAAGTATCGTCTGCGATTGACGTGACACTGATTTGAGCTGGTCCGCAGTAGCTGTTTGGCCCAATTTCGCAGATTGATAGATACTTATCTCGGATCTTTTTATAGTGATTGAATTCTCGCTCTAAAACTAAAGAAGGGTTTTTCAACTCTATACTATAAATCTCCGGCCTTTTAGTTGCGGCCATCAATTGAGCTGAGTAGAATCGTGACTCTGCAAGCGATTCGCGGACTGCTTTGCTGTCTGTATTTAGCTTCTCAACTTGACTTATAACTCTTTCAAGTTTCGAAGCACGATTGGTTTCAAAGAAGTACCTTGCCTTCACCACTAAGGCTCGGGCTTTGACGTCGTGGTTTCCTTTTGAAATTGATTCTGCGAGTTTTGCAGCTTCGAATGCTGCGACACTAGAGCCATAACGCTCTTCAATCTCGAGAGCTTTGAGGGCAAACTTAATTCGCTTAGACCTTTGAAGTTTTGTGTCTCTAGCTAGCATTTTAAGCTGATAAGAGGCTTGGCCATGGAGCTCTCGACCGATATAGATTCTAGCGAGCGATTCTCTTACCTTATTTTTAATACCCCGGTTTTTAGATAACTTCAGGTATGTTTGACCACAGTAGATGAGCTCCTCTTCTAGTGCGATGGTCTCCGACCATTCACTGCATTTAAGCGCAGATCTGCTCGCATATTTGGACGATGGACGATCTCTTAATATGGTGATAAGTGATTTGATTGAATCAGCGTGTAATCCCTCTCCGCGCTGCGCTAAGGCCAGGTGATATAGGCCTTCTTCATATCGTTTATGTCTAGAAAATTTGCTCGTAAACTCTAAGAGTTTCTCTCGTGCAGTTGAGTACTGTCCAGTTTTGAGGTGTTGATTGCCGCCTTCGATAAGTGATAGCGCGAGCATGTCCTTAGGACTAGTTCCAGTTTTATTGAAAATAAATTTAAATCTTTTTTGCTTAGCTAGTCGACTTATTTTCTCCAACTCTCCCCAACTTTTTTGAGCTTTGTAAGTATGCGCCATAAATCCGGCGATTTCATTTGCTGTTCTTGTGATATTATTTTCCGATAGCTGATTGTTCCATTGCGAGAAGGCAGTTTTTCCATCGCCTAAATTGATACTGATCAAGCCACTATGTGCCGAATGCCGCCACTTGATCTCGCTGGATGTTAGGTTAGCTCTTTGATTGTGTAAATCACGTAACAGAGCCCGCTGTGATTTTTTGATCCTTTTATGAGAGCTCCAAACGACCATTTGAGGCCATGAGGCTAATATCGATTGAGATTTGATCGCGTATTTCAGGTATAAAGATTTTTTTATCAAAGAAGCACCTGGTATCAATGATTGATAGGTAGCAACCGCTCTTGAGTGTTGCTCATTAACCTGATAAATCTTTGCTAATTTTTCTTTATAGTGACGAATCTTGACTTTATCATCATTTAGATTGCTAATTAGCCGTTTAACTAGTGGTATCACTTCAAGCCGATGCTTAGAACTACTAGACTTCTTTTCGGCAGCGGCGATTTCCTTTTTGGCTAATCGTTCGTAGTAATAAAGAACCCGTTTTTTGTTTGATATGACTAAGCTCTCATTTTTAGCGCCAAAAACTTGGTTGTCTTTATAGTTAGATAAAAGGATCCTCAACCTTTTTTCATGACGTGTGATGTTACCGTCTTTTTGGTAATTTTTCTCAGATAAGTAGGCATACCTTCTGTCAATGCTTGACCTTTGTTTCTTTCCGGTCAGCTTTTTTGCTATGCGACGATAGGTTATAATGGACTTAGTGCGCCGATCTTTGTGCCAGTGCTCTAGAGCTTGTCGTTCAACAAACGCTTGATACGCTGGTAGATCTCTAAATGCTCTTTGCGATAAAGGCGAGGTAGTCCATGAGTTATTTGGCTCAGCTTTGCGGTAGGTAGCTAATATAAACCTAAAGACGGCATCTCTTTCTGCCTCAGAGTATCTGGTGGTTTTTTTTGATGCTTTAACTAAGTACTGGCGATAGGACTGGTCTGAGTTCTTTAACTGCTTACCGTTAGAGCTCTGCCCAGCATAAAACCTTCCTACTGCTAGTAGGCTTACAACCGTCGCCCTAGTAGATAGTTTTGGAATGATTGATAATATAGCTTTAGCCGCTTGGCTCTGTTGTTCAAACTTACCGGTTTGAAGAATTTTTAGCTGCTCAGCCAGGGTTGATTTTTTACTCTCTAAAAGCGCTGATTTTAACATGGGTATACGGCTGTTATTTAGACTCAAGGGTAGGACAGGCGCTTGAGCGTTTGCCGGCACCTCAAGAATTATGGCCAAGGCCAATGCTAATGCTGTGTTAGTAATGGTCCGTATCTGGTTAGTCACGATTTTGATTCCTTAAGCTTCGTTTGGTACCTCTTAGGGTTCTTGCAAGATTGGTGCTCGGATTTTATTCATCGTAACTATCTAAAATTGCTTACAATAGTATGAAGGGACCGGAACTCTATTGCCTATGAGTTCAATAGGTGTCAAAAAAGTGGATGCTTAACCATTTTTCATCAAAATGGCGGTTGTTAATCGTGTTTCACTAGGAGGTTTGAATTGGCGGAAAAGAAGAAATTAGGCCTGACATCGCAGATTATGATCGCGATGGCTTTAGGTATCTTCGTTGGGGTGGTGATTAATACGCTGCCAAGCGGTGGGTTTTCCGAGGAATATTTAGTGAATGGCATTTTCACGGTGGTGGGTAAAATCTTTGTTAAATCTTTGAAGATGTTGGTTGTTCCTATCGTCTTTGTTTCGCTAGTTTGTGGTGTATGCTCTTTGAAAGATGTTTCGGCGCTAGGTAGGGTAGGTGGCAGAACCCTGGTGCTGTATATGCTGACGACGGCTTTAGCGATTTCCTTCGCAATCATTGTTTCTAGTGCAGTTAACCCAGGTATTGGTTTTGACCTGCCCTCCAATGCCGAATTTTCGGCCAAAGAAGCTCCACCACTATCTCAAGTTATTATAAATATTTTTCCGTCGAACCCGCTTGATTCGATGGCAAAAGGTAATATGCTTCAGATCATCGTTTTTGCTATTTTGTTTGGTTTGGCGACCGTTATGGTAGGCCCAGTTGGTAAGCGGATAACCGATATTTTCAACGAACTAAACGAAGTCTTTATGAAGCTTATTGGTATTTTGATGTTATTCGCACCTTATGGCGTTTTTTGTCTTATTGCTAAAGTTTTTGCAACTCAGGGATTTTCAGCTATCGTTCCGTTAGCAAAATACTTTTTTGTAGTTATAGGCGCTTTATTGATTCATGCTGCTTTCACTTATCCGGCACTATTAAAAGCTTTGTCGAATCTTAACCCATTGACGTTCTTTAAAAAGATGAAAGACCCAGTGGTGTTTGCTTTTAGTACTGCGAGTAGTAATGCGACTCTTCCGGTCACCTTGGAAACTGTTGAACACCGGATGGGGGTCAAAAACTCCATTGCATCTTTTACCGTACCACTAGGAGCTACTATTAATATGGACGGAACGGCTATAATGCAGGGCTGTGCAACCGTCTTTATCGCTCAGGCATATAACATAGACATTGGCCTCTCTGATTATTTGACCGTGATATTGACGGCTACTTTGGCATCTATTGGTACTGCGGGCGTTCCTGGAGTTGGCCTTATTACTCTAGCGATGGTTTTACGTCAGGTAGGATTACCAGTAGAAGGAATAGCGCTTATTATTGGTGTTGATCGCTTATTGGATATGTGCCGGACCGCTGTTAATATCGTCGGAGATGCTATGGTGACCTGCGTAGTCGCCAAAAAAGAAGGGCAGATCGACCAGAAGGTTTTTGAAAGCCCTTAAATACTTCTGATGATGATGTCATCTCATAGTTTCCCCAGTTTCCTTCATGGTTACTGGGGTTTTACTTGCTTTTTTTCTTTGTTGTTTTGCGCTTTGGGGTTAGCTCAACCGTAATCGTTATTTTTTTTGACTCAAGGATACTAGTAAGCGGCTCTTTGACGACACCCGCTACTGCTATCCCGATTTCGCGACTAATGATTTGAACCATCTCGTCTTTGCCCTTACCTGCTAAAGATGCGAGTGAGGAAATGACATCTCTTATTGTGCCAGTTGCTGCACCGGGTTCATCAGTGTTTTCGGAACTCCCCGCTACAGCTGAAAACACCGACTTAATTAGAGTTTCTTTAAGGGATTTAAGGTCATCTACCATATCGGTTTCCAGGTTTAGAGAAGCTTCAGTAGTCGTTCCACATCGATCTTTTGCTCGTTATGGGCGGACATAGACTTCCGTCTTGTGCTAGGGGAACTTACCACGTCCTGTGCTAGCTCATCAATGGTTCTTGTCAGGGTCAAGGAGCGAGCCTGCTCTACTTTTTTTAAGAAAATTTTTTCAGCTTCTAGTTTTGAGCTAATTTGACTCTCAGCCCATCTTGATGCCTCTTGAGATAGCATAATTTGGGACTCTACTGCTAAATTAATTCGTTCTTCGATAGATGGTCTGTCCGTTGTCGAATTGGTAGCCATATTATCACTCGATATTGGTTGTTGCTAAGATCGATTCCTTTTGCTCAACATCACTAGCCATTATGATATCTAGGCCTAGATTTAGTGTTTCTGAGTTGATCACGGGGTCAAAAACTTGCTGGAGAGAGTCTCTGCTAAGCTCCGTTACTCCGCTAACCGATTGGTCTTTTATAGAAATATAGCCAGTTCTGACTCCCTGAATATCGTTCCACTCAAGAAAGATGTCGCCGGTAATAAACTGCCATGCCCGCAGCTCGCCGCTCTTATCTTCCCAGGTATATAAATCTGTATCATTGTCTCCGTGATACCATACCTTCCCTTCTTTATTATTTCTCATGAAGGTTGCATCGACTTTTTTGAGGGACTTAGCGATTGCTATAGGTTTTAATAGCCTTTGTATGAACTGACGGGTCTCTTCTTGATGTTTAGTGATTTCAAACCCTAAAGATCCTTCAATATCTGTCCAGGATACACGCGCCTGTACATCGTAACTATTTCCTAAATAGCGAAATCTGGCGGCGTAAGTGTCGCCCACCTGAAACCGATCTATACTTGTCTTAGAGACTAAAGTGCTAAAGCCTTTACTAGAAATTTCTTTGACTAGCAAAATATCTTGCTCACTCATCATAGTAAGGTGTTTATGGTCAACCGGAAATCGATCAAAGATTCTTCGGTTTCTTTTAGAAAAAGTTTTGGGGTCTTTGGGCTTTGATTTTCTCGAAGAAACTTTTTGCTTTAGAAATAGTCGAAGCATTGATTTTTGGTCCTAAAAGTTTTAATCCACAGCTTTGTATATTATCTCATATTGGTAGTGCCCAGACTAGCGCTGAAGGTTTGCCTATAAATTCCGATATATAATAAGGCAAAATTTCAATTAATAGAGCTATTTTGGTGTTTTAATAAATGGTTGTTAAGCCAGGTAAAATTTGGTTTTTTTTACTTTGTCTTTCATTGGCGGCGCTTTCAAATAATATGTATGCGGCAAAATCTAACCAGTCGATTTATGAAGATCCGTACGATATTGCTGCGGGGGGGGCTTCGCTGACCCGTGCGAGCCAGGAGGGGGTGCTATTTGCAAACCCGGCACTGATGCCATTTGGTAATAAGTTTTTCAGGTGGTTTGGAAGTCAGTTTTCTATCATCGCCGCTAAAGATTCAGTCGATTTTGTCCGCAGCTTGGCAAGCGGAAGCAACACCTCCAGCAGTGAAAGTTCATCTGAAGAGGAGAAAAGCGCAGAGCGAGATGAGTTTATCGATGATATTTTTACGACCCCTATTCATTTCGGAACTGCCACTGCAATTAGTTTTATATCTAGTCATTTTGGGGTAGGCGTGGTCAGTCGCTTCGAACCTGATATTAAAGGAACGAGATTCAACGATACCGGGATTCCCGCGGTAAGGGCTCAGGCCGATGGCTATGGCGCCGGAGTCGTAAGTTATGCCCAGAAGCTAACCCGATGGTTTTCGGTAGGAGCTACCGGCAAGTATATTTACAAAGCTGAACCCGACATTCAAATAGACTTTGCTGACCAGTCAAAGATTGACGAGATTCGAAGTGACCCTCAGGCTTTGGTTAATGAAGTAACTCCCGGTCAGGGATTTGGCCTTGATGCTGGAGCGTTGATTTTTCTGCAAGGTAGGACGGTTGACTATCGGCTAGCACTTAAAGCAGATGACTTAGGCAATACCAAATTCACCAAGAGCCAGGATCCATTCAGGCAGACGTTTCATGCCGGGCTGGGTCTCACGTTTCACAATTCGATTGATAGCCTACATTTATCTTTAGATTTTCGCGATGTTACTGGTGCCTATGAGGAATCAATAGTTATGAGATCATATGCTGGAGCTAAGCTTATTTTACGCAACTATATCGGTATTGCGGCAGGCTTCTACCAGGGGTATCCGAGCTATGGGATTCGCTTAGATTTAGTATTGGTAAAAGTCGGCCTGACCTATTATGGCAGAGAGATGGGAAGTTTTATCGGGGATGATCGAAGGGATATCTATATTGCATATTTTGGGTTTGGAATATGAGTAAGTTAAATTATTTTTTTGGAGTTATTACTTTGTCGACGCTTTGCTTTAGCTGTGGCGGTGCAAATATTGGAGAGTCGTTAGAAACTAAAACTCCCGAGCAACAAGCAAAGGAAAAAATGAATGCTGGCGACTACCAAGGGGCTGTAGATCTTCTGGAGCCTTTGGCCGAGAGCGAGCCAGAAGTTTATAGTCGACTACCTTTGCTGGCCGCGGCTTATTTAGCTGTCGCTGGGATTGATTTGATCTCGATGCTCAAGAACCAGCTCTCTGCGGGCAGTGGCTCATCTGTTTTTGCCCAAGTAGGGTCGTTTCTTCCATCGGGTTATAACCGGTCTGATGTCGACACAGTAAAGACTGGAGTAGATCGCTTAAAGCGTATTCCGGAAAATCTTCGTGGTTCTGAAGGAGATCCCGAGTATGGGGAAAGCGCACTTTTCCAGCTAATCTTATACGAAGCTGTTTATTCTTCGATGTTAGTAAATTTATTTATAGATATCGACATTAACGGGGATATCGATTTGAGCAAGTTAGAGGAGATAACTATTGAAGATGTTAGAAACATACTTTCTTCGCTTGAAAGTGCCCAAAATAACGCTGAAGGCTCTTCCGCCACTTCTGAGGCGATAGGTGAAACTTTGAATGAGATCGAGGCTACAGAGGGAGCTGATGATCGCGAGAAGTTAATTAATTATGTAGGATCTAGCTGATCGGAGCAGTCAATAACAGTTGCTAAGAGCGATTCCTTTTGTAGAAACACTAACTCCAGCAGCAGAGATTTAAAGTATGCTTTTAACAGGGTGCTTGGACTGCTGTTTATAGAGTTAACCTCCTTACACATTTTTGCGGCGAACTTTGCAGCCTTAGTACCGACCTCTTGAGTGATAAAAATATATTTATCTTTAGGTTTTTGAAGTAGGAGTTCAGGCTCCGGGGCAATTGGCACCTCTATCGGCTGATCTAAGTACGGATGATCGTCCGATGCTAAACCGCTCAATACATTTTTTTTACCATTTTGAGTTAAACTAACCTTTGCTGGCTTATTGAGGTACGAAACTAATTGGTGCAGCCGTTTGATGTCGTCCGTTAATGATTTCATAGTGAAGGAACACGATAGCTCATTGCAGACGACACCGGGCCGATCTATCTTGTTGCATATTTTCTGCCCTTCACGTCTATCTTTGCAGTGTATCACCTCTAAAGATCTTCGCTCACACTCGCTCACGGAAATTTCATCGACTACATTTGGTAGCACGGCTTGATCACAGTCTAGGAAGTTATTGCTGCTAAGTTGTGTGACCTGTTGACTAAGGTATTTGTGGCAGAAAGATTTTCTCGTTCGCAGCGATAAAGTGACCTGTTCTTGCTCTCGACACTCGATCGTCGCGCTGCAGTCGCAAATATCTGCCGCTGTCTGAATGTCGCTGGTCTGCGCAGGTAAATAGCTGCCAAAAACAATAAACGACCAAATCAGATTTCTGAAAAAGTATCTAACCATTCAATGCTTCCAAATAATTTTATCTATATTGCCCTATTTACTATAGGGGATCAATTGGACTTTTTCGCCTGAGATTTCAGCCAGTTCAACTCGTCTTCTGGAAGTGGTTTTGCTCCTCCAAGTCGCTTAGCGAGAGATATGATCAGTGCCGCATGCTCGAGGCGCTCCATATTGCTATAGGCCTCTTCAAGATTTTCACCCCAAGCAATTGCACCGTGACGGCCCATAACAACACTTTTATGAT
>JANQHA010000229.1 GCA_028282865.1 Oligoflexales bacterium | reverse complement strand
ATCCCTATGGTGAGTATATCGCTTTAAATGACCAACCGAAGTTTTATGTCAAGCACCCTAGTAGTTACTACCCGGTCCTAGTCACTGTTCAGTTAAAAGGTGTTGATGGGAAGATAGTAGAGGAAAAATCTCTAACCGCGACAGCGGAGGGCTGGCATGCAATCAAGTTTGACCTTTTTTCAGCCGCGAGTTGTATTTCTCCCAAACCTAGTCATTTTTGCAGCTATCATTATTCTTTGGATAAGGTATGGCAGTGGCAAAATAATAATATGCTAGTTTTTATCCCTGGTGGTAAGCTACTTAAAAGGCATTGATTTAGTTTTTATGATGAGATTTGTTGTTGTAACATATCAGTTCTTTGGGGTTTCATAATTATGGTTGATGATCCGACTGCTAAATATATTGCCCAAGCTATGGCCGCCTCAGTTGCGCCAGTATTTCTTATCTCGGGTATTGGGGTGTTACTCTCCACTATGGCAATACGCTATGGCCGCGTTATCGATAGAACTAGAATGCTTCTAAGAGAAGGAAACGAATTGTATGATATGCAAACTGGAGCAAGTTTTGTGCTCGATGAACTTAGGGTGCTGTATAAAAGGGCACGGATGCTTCGAGCTACTATTGTGATTACGGCCTTGAGCAGTTTTTTCGTGGTATTGACGGTTTTTGTACTGTTTTCAGATTTTATCTTGGGTGCGGATCACCCTAATTTAGCTGCTACCACTTTCTTAAGCTCTTTGTTGTTTTTGATTGTTGGTGTGCTGTTATATATCCGAGATTTTATGGTGTCGCTTAAGACGATTCGTGAGGATATTAAAGTCCGAGCAAGTCAGCCTATATTCGAAGATGAAAGTTAACCGGTACCAGTCACTTTTCTAGCTACTTTATTGTGTTATTTCTTTTCTAAGATTTTTACTAAAACCTGAAGATCCTCAATTTGTTGAGAAAGTTGTTTTATTTCAAGTTCTTTAGTCGCGATGGTGTTTTCTAAGCGGCAAACTTTCTCTTGGTATTGGGCTTCTATCCTTGCTTCTGTTTCGTTAAGTTTTTGTAGGCTCCCTTCACAAAAAGCCAGGAGAGTTGCTGCATCCACCGTTGTGACTTGGTCTCTACCTTGCATAGTTTGGCTTATTGAGCTTGGTATGTAGCTTTGCTTTGCTTGCGGTCGATACTCTTGATTTGTGTGGTGACTGGTCGTGTGACTTCTGGCTTCAAAACTATCTGGCCTCGGCTTTACAACGGGTTGATGTGATACTCGGGGCGTAACTGCGGCCTGGGGGGCCTGTACTGAACCGGTGATGGGTATGTAGTACTTACCCTCTCGCAAAATGGCTTGAAGTTTTCCATTTTTAATTCGGCGCCGAACGGTCATGTCAGAAATATTAAATTGTCTGGCATACTCGACGATTGATAGCCATTGATCACTCATAGAAAACCTCGTGAATTTTGCGGGTACCCTAAAAGGGTGTATAGTCAGAATGTGTATATACTATATTTTAAGGCAATACCCCAGCCGAGCGCAAGGTAGGAAACAAGGCTAAAATTTCATAGTTTTCTGTGAGAAATGGAGAATTTGATCGCAGAGTAGTTTGCCAAGAATTAAAATAGGTCCTCTGTTTCGTTTAGCTCCTGTGGTAGCTCTGGAAGCTCTGAAAATGCCGGAGAATTCTTGTATAATTTTGTGTATGTACCAAAGTATCCAATGACTTCTTTGACATATCTTCTAGTCTCGCGGTATGAAATTGTTTCAACAAACTCATCTGTTGAGCACTGTTTACAGCGATCCAGCCAAATATTTGTAGCTATTGGACCTGCGTTGTACGCAGCTACTGCCAGAAAAGTATTTCCGCCGTAATAATTTAGCAGCTTTTTTAAGTAGAAAAATGCATAGCCCAGGTTTATATATGGCTCGTATAAACGAGAGACTTGAAAGCTTGTGTGTCGAATTTTTTCCGAAATATGTAATGCAGTTGCTGGCATAATTTGCATAAGTCCTCGTGCACCTACCCACGATTGCGCTTGATTATTATAGCGGCTCTCTGCGC
>JANQHA010000433.1 GCA_028282865.1 Oligoflexales bacterium | reverse complement strand
AAAGATGATGTCTGGACCAAAGTGTAAGAGTATCACTGTTGTTCCTAATCGCGATCTGGCCAATTGGCATGCTGATTACTCGCCTAGCAGCTTCGTAGGAAAATACTCATTTGGTGGATCTACTTTTGGATTTGCAAATGCGTTTGGAATCAATTTCACCGGTACTCCTACTGTTATGGTCGTGAACAGAGAAGGGAAAGTAGTCGCCAAGGAGGTAGGCGCTGTGCCTTCGGAGGTTAATAGGCTCTGTAAGCCTTAATGGCATATTTCTTTGTGAATCGAGGTCGAGATGTTATTAAGTATGAAGGATGCAAGAAAGAAATTATTTCACTTTTTAGCGGGAATTTTATTTTCGTTGTTTATAGTTAGCTGCCAACATGCGAAAATAAGAATACATAAAGCGAAGTTGTTGGATGCGACTATGGACCCTGCTAAAACCATGTCTCCCGCTTTGTCCGTTGGCTCTGAGCCAATGTTGTGGGCAGAAAAAGCGAATTTAGCAGGAAGCTCCAGTTTAGTGGGGAGTTCTTGCCCAACATGTGGCAGTTAACTAGAAAAATTATGACCTGGTTGTCAGTGACGGGACTACTTAGCGTACCCCGTTCCTTTGCTCTTGACCAAAAATTCGATACTGCTGGAGCTTACTATAGAGACCAGGTGGTTAAGGTCTATATTGCAAGTTTAGGCTATGGTGTAATGACTAAGGATTTAAGTGATAGAGCTGGCGTCTCAACTGGTTTAAGTTTTAGTCATGTTTATAAAAATATTCAACCAGCTTCGGATGATCAAAACTCTCTGGACTTTAAGGGGAATGACAAACTTGAACAGCGAAGCTACGACTTCGCGGTTGATCAGGGCATTTTAGTTGGCACTGATGTTGGTTTATTTTATGGCTGGCTTGATGGTCAGTTTGCCGATTCAATGTGGTACGGAATCCGTGCAAATCAATGGTTTTACGACGAGACGATTAAGCTAAGCTTAAGTGTACGAAAAAATAAAATTGAGCAAGAGTCCTCTGACTACACGGATTTTGATGGAAAGCGGATTGTTACCCCTGAGACTATTGAAGGCGATAACTTTACAGCAAGCCTTTTTAGCTTTTTGTCTACAAACACCATCTTTATGTCGGATTACTCTTTGACCAGAAGCTCTAATCGTCCTGATGCTTGGTCTTTAGGGGGCCAGATACGTCGCTATATAAAGGCTCTTTACGGCTCGTTACACTTAAGTCAAATTCACTACGAGAATGTTGGAACTATCGAACCGGTTACTGAGTATGGTACGATTGTTGCCGACACGACGTCTATTGAATGGCATCAGAAGATGTTTCGCCAGTGGATTCTTATGGGTGGTTACCGTTTCTTTAAGGAAGATGAACGTCCTCGGTCTAATACTTCAAATATAAATCGGACGGGAAGTGATTACATATACTCTTCACTAAGGTATAGGTTTTCTAAGCTTTGGACCCATCAAAGCTCCGAGGTTTCATTTCTAGCCGGACGTTATCTAAGCAACTCTTCCTCTGGAGGTAGCATTTATAGCATCGGTGCTAGGCTCATATTTTAACTGCCTAAATTCTAATGGAATTATGACCGTATTTTTATTTTTATATAATTGGGCTTTTCTTGTAATGTCATGAAGCTAGACACAAAATATCTAAAAGTTTGTCATAAATTTCCGATATATCATCCATGGATAAAGCCGACTTTTATCAGAGGGTCGCGCCCGATATCTCAAGGATGAGGTTAGTTTGTCTGATTTAATTAAAATGGCATATAGTGCAAAGCAGCTGCGACTGCGTGCTGTTTTTTCTGAGGAGTTCTGTGAGCAACACAGTTTTCCACCAGATCGTATTGTCAAGCGAGCGATTGCTAAGTTTTTAGCAGAAAAAAAATCCGGAAATTTAGATATCTACGAGATTAATCGCAGCGGTTTTGAAGAGCTATGGGAGGCTATTCGCAAAGACTTAAAAGGGCGCTCTGGAGCCGATAAAGAGTATCGGTCGGTGACTTATACTTTAGGGTGCGGCGCGCCTAAGCTATCTGGTATTAAAGTGACCGCTTCAGATAATGATAAATTTTCCTTTCTCTTATCTATCAATGGTCCTCCTGCGGAAGTATGCTCATGGGGTTTCGAATCTGTTAGGTTAAATATACAACACGAGATTAAGAGGCTTGGTATTAATAAAAAGCCGAATATGACGCAGATATATGGTTGTTGGCTACGGAGTTGCCACGGGGAGCCTATCAAAAGCCGAGCTATAACTTTGCAACCAAGTCTGGAGAACCCCGGGAGTAAGAAGTATTCTATTTCCTGCAGTAAGGTTCGTGGTGAAGTTACTATCAAGATTTTTGATAAAGCAGTGTTTCGTGATCAGTCACTTTTGGAAGAGATACTTAAGGTCTCTGCCGTTACTGCTAGAAAACTTTCAGCTACCACCGGGCATGATGTCACTCTTCTTAAGGACCAGCTGTTAGATCGATTCAGGTCTGCTCTTCGTGGTCCGGAACAGTATGGTTTAAGACTTCCGGCACTTTACCTTGTCGCTGTTCCACTTCCTGAAAAAGCGTCGGGGTTAACGAAGTCTTCTTCTGACCAAGCGCAGGCTGCTGGAGGAGATCTTAAGCCTGTTTCTGGCTCTGCTAGTAGCTATCCCGGTAAAGGCCTACTTAAAATTGTGGTGGCTGAAGACCATTCACAAGCGACTATCGAGAGTTTTGACCCTTCTCTATACGATCACCCGGACGATCCTGTTTCGCTAGAGTGGGTTAGGTTAGAAATGCAGCGGGTTGGTATCACTCATGGAATTGACGAAGAGTCTTTAAAAGAGATTGAAGATGAAATAGCTAATAAGAAGTCCCTTTCGGGTTTTACCGTGGCCTCTGCTGTACAATCGATATCGGGTTCTGGCCCCTACCTGCATGCAAGTTACAAAGACTCTAAAGTCGAAGAAGATGGTGGAGTGATCGATATTCGAAAAGCCCAGCAGCGTTCCCTTGTGCATAAAGGTGATCTTATTGCTGAATTTAAATTTGAAGTTGAGCCGGAAGATGGGGTCGATATATACGGTACTGTTATAAAGGCCGAGCTTCCCGAGCTTCCAGCGATAGAGATCAGTGAAGGGGTTGAAGTTAGGGATGAGATAAAGTTCTATGCAACGATCGATGGAGCCCCGACGGTCGAGGAAACTTCAATTGTCGTAAATCAAATTTTACAGCAAGAAGGAGATGTAAATCTCAAGTCAGGTGATATTAGTTTTGACGGATCTGCAGTGATTGAAGGGTCTATTGATACTGGTGCGACAGTTAGAGTAACAGGTGATCTGATTGTAAATGGTAGCATTAGAGAGGCTAGGGTTATCGTTGGTGGTAATTTAGAGGTAAAGACCGGTGTTTCTACTGGGCCGGAAGGTTTGGTTAAGGTCGGTGGCGAGTTCCTTGGTGAGTTTGTGGAAAACTCGGTTATGGAGGTTGCGGGCGATGTGAAGGTCAAAAAGGCGATCTTAAACTCAACTATCAGAACCGACTCTGG
>JANQHA010000212.1 GCA_028282865.1 Oligoflexales bacterium | reverse complement strand
TCAAATTCATGGCCGAGCCCATGATCAAAACTAGTAGCAACACTGCACCTAAGAAAACTGTGATCTTTGGCCGAGCATTTCGAAGCGCTACCAGAAGTGTGGTTCCCTCCGACACGTACCGGCCGAGTTTCAAAACCCTAAAGATTCGTAGCAGTCTAAGGGCTCTGATTACAATGAGCGAGTGGGTGCCAGCGAAGTACAAACTCGCATAAGTCGGGATTAATGCCAACAGATCTACGATCCCAAAAAAGCTAAAAACATACTTTAGCGGGCGCTCGACACAGATGATTCTCGCAATAAACTCCACCGAAAAAAGTATCGTAAATGCCCATTCTAATGTGCGGAGTATGTCCCCGTACTGAACCTCAAACTCTTTGATGCTTTCAAGTAGCACTGCTGCAATGCTAAAAACAATCGTCCATAAAAGGAATACATCAAATAACTTACCGCCGGGAGTTTCTGCTTCGAATATAATAGTATGAAGTTTTCGTCGCCAAGGTGCCATAGCATCATCCCTTGTTTAAGGTTTCCGGTATTTATCCATCATGGGTAGTTTCCAAGGTCTAAAGCAGCAATAAAGGGTTACATTTTTAAGTTTACCTTTATAGTACCTAGTGTCTAGTCTTATGAGCTCTCTGATTTCTTCCTCAAGCTGTTTTGCTCTTTTTTTAATGACCTCTAACGAGGAGTCTGAGAGTAATCCAGACGAGAACATCTCCATCTGATCATTTTTATCAAAGTCAGAATCAATGAGATCTTTTTTAATTTTTTTTGAGTACAGAGACTCTAATATTCCGCCTTTAGGCCAGTAAAAGTCTTGTTCGACTAACACTCTATACTTACGATCGGTGCCTAATGCGATTAAATTGTGGCGATCGAGGGCGAGCAGATATCGATCGATAGTTTTGTCGTTAAACAGGAAGTTCTTTTTGATAGATTTTAGCTTGATGCGACTAGCCACTAAATAAAAGAAACACATGAGCTTCTCATCTGCTGCCAATAACTCTTCCTGTTCCTCGTTTAATACCCGAATTAACTTCGACTGATCATTATCACTAGAGAATAATTGATCGGTATCGATATTTAGGAACTCGCAGATTTGCTCTAGTCGTTTAAGAGAGAAAGCGTTCTCTGAAAAGGCTCGTTTGATAGCGGCTTCAGAAAGGCCAATTCCGGTTGCCAACTGATGGTAGGTAATGCCTTTGACTCGAAGGACTTTCTTTAAGCGATTTACAATTTGGATTGCCAGTCCCAAGTTAAGCTCCCGGTGTCAAAAACATGATTCCTAAGTATTAAAAATTAATACTACATAAGTTTTGGTATCGCAATATTGTTTTGTGTGGTTATTTGTCACCAAAGATAACCCTGGCACTTATTGAAATGAGAGAGGACTTGTTATGAAGACATTTAAAGCATTGATACTATTGCCACTATATACCCTACACTTTGAGCTAGTGGCTCAACAGTCTCACTTCGAGCGATATGAGGAAAACCAAGCTCATGAGCAGCAGCTGATCGAAGAGTTAGCGCGGAAGTTTCAAATCCTTCAGGAAAATTCGATGCATGACGGTAAGAAACTTCGAGGCACTCACGCTAAAGGCACCTGTGCCGAAGGTAGCCTTGAAGTGTATGACGTCAAAGAGCCTAGTTATCGCAAGGGACTCTTTGCAGAGGCGGCGCGCTATCCGGTCAGGTTACGATTTGCAAATGGAGCCTCAACCATTAACCCTGACTTTGAGCCTGATGCAAGAAGTATTTCTGTGTCGGTTGATTTGGGAGACGGGTCTAAGCAAGACTTTTCGATGAATAATGGGCCAGTTTTTCCAATCGGCTCGCTAGGGCAGTTTAATTTTTTATTAGATGTTGGCTTTGTTAAAGCGAAGGCTTACAAGGATGCCCTCGCAGACGGAATGTCTGAAAAAGAGGCGGCATCTTCGGCGAAGAAGGCATCGTTAGTATACTTGGCAAAGCACCCGAGTTGGTTGCCAGCATTTGCCCGGATGATGAAGCTAGGTGAGGAACTCAAAAACCAAGAAGTGTTGAGTTACCGTAATATTAAGTATTGGAGCGGATCGGCTTTTAAATATGGTGAGCACCAGGCTGCCAAGTTTGCTCTGACCCCGTGTAGCCATGATATCGGTGGTAAGCCCGACCTTAAAGATCCAGATTATCTGCAAAAGGACCTTATTAATGCTGTCTCGACCCTGCGCGAGCCTATTTGTTTTGAGTTTCAAGTTCAACTCCTCGATGAAGAGAATATGAGGAAGAAGGGCCTTTTTCGTAGCAAAAAACTGGCGG
>JANQHA010000078.1 GCA_028282865.1 Oligoflexales bacterium | reverse complement strand
CAATCGGCTGCTTTGGCTTACCGATTTGAAGACAAAAGGATCGGACTTGACCTCATAACATTCGGTGGACCGTTGTTTCCATCTCCGCTTACCGGAATTAGTTATATATCGCTACCCAGAATGATACGTTCCATTTTGTCTTGGCAAAATATCTTAAGCAGTAGCAACCTAAAAGTTTCACATCATTGGCCAAGAGTCGATGACATCACAAGACCTACGGAACTAAATAGCCGCCCCGGCAGAACAAATGTCGTTGTTGGTGAAAGTCAACTAAGATACGTCTCCGCGCAAAGCCTACCTCCTTTATGGAAGAACCAAACGAACCAGCAGAGTTTATACGCTTCGCAAAGGCTAGAAAGAGACCCTTTGCCTTGGATAAAAGTTATCATCTGGTTGATACTGATAAGCCTGGCCATTGAGCTACTATGGTCAGCTTTCAACACTACACGAGCCATTTTTTTTAGCTCGGTGACTATAGCTTATTTGTTGCTGGGAATCGAAACTGAAAGTATGGCAAAAATCACCCTAACCACCTACAAACAAACTCTTAGAAAGAGTTCGCTAACTACACTTAGCCAAACAGTCGCTGAGCGCACGAGCATTGACCTCAGCCCTTCGCTACAAAGTGTCAACAGCTTAACCAAAACACCTATGAGCCCCTGGCTTTGGGTCCACAAAATTAATGCGATCACTGCAAAAGACGGTACTCTGTTACCCAGCATTGCTTCCTGGATCCGTCGAGGTGGACTACTAATCATTGGGGATGCACCTTCAGATCAAAAGCTTAAAAAGATGACCGTCCACTTAGCCAACTCAAAAATCAATCAACCTAAATGGGGTTCTATACCACCTGATCACGAAATTATGCGAAGCTTCCACTTACTTGACTCTCTGCCTATCTGCCGTAAGACTCTATGGCGCGGACTATCCTTCGACCGCCGTCTTGCTATCTTAGCTATACCATACCGATTCTTGCCAACACTTTTAGACAACGCCGCTCCAAGCAAGTGCGGAGCAAAGATTTCTCGCGAGCAGGCCAACCGAATTTTTATTAATATTCTCATGGTTGCATTGACGACAGACTACAAGAGAGACCAGATACACTTGCCAGAGATTCTAAAAAGGCTTAGAAAATGAGCGAACCATTCATCTACATCACGTGTTTTTTTGTAGGTATATTACTGCTCGCCATCTTCTGGGCTCGAGAGATTGGAATATTGCGAGCTCTGTTAGCAGCAATAGCAAGGGTTGGCTGGATAACCCCAATATTTCTCTGTCTGTGGCCCATTTCGGAAGTCGTAGAAACCCGACTAACAACCGGAACACCAGCAATTCACATACTGATAGATGACTCAATATCAATGACGACCCTACATCCAACAAACAACCAAAAAACTCGTAAGCTAATAGAAGAAATTCAGGAAACGTGTCAGCGCTTGGGCTGTAAAATAAAAAGGAAAAGACTATCTGAAATCGCACCTAAAAACACCAAGGAGTACAGCCCGCTAAATCCTTACGCGACTCAATGGATCGAGCAGGTTACCGGAGAACCTTGGATACTTATATCTGATGGCGGAGATTGGCGACCCCAGGCGCCGTGGCCACTAATCGACGTGCTAAAAACTAGAAATGACCAAGATGGGCTCATTCTATCCTTTAACCCGGAGTCAAAAGCTGAAAATTTCTCTATCAGCCAGGTGTCATTGCCAGAGTTTGCATTCGAAGAGTCCGTATTTGAAGCATCGCTTAGCTTAAATCGTTCGGGCGATTTATCTGCAGCAAGAACTATTCAAGTCCAAGTATTGTTAGGAAATAGCCCGCTTAGATCTATCAACATAACCTTTCAACCGGGTGAAGCCGAGCTCGATATAAATATCAAGATCCCAGCCCTAAGTAAGGGTCAACACCTTTTAACTTTTAGAGCTCTACCAACTGCCGAGGAAAATATTATATGGGACAACGAGTATAATGAGCAACTGGAGGTTATGGCTAATACTATTGGCGTATTGCACCTACTTGGAGCCCCTAGCTGGGACGGAAGATTTTTACGGCGCTATCTGAAGTCAGAGCCAAAATACGATATTATCAGCTTTTTTATTTTAAGAGACCCCTGGGATCAGCAACAAGTCAATGAGCGGGAGTTGAGTTTGATTCCATTTCCGGTTAACAGACTGTTTAACGAAGAGCTAGCCAGTTTTAGAGTCGTCGTCATCCAAAATTTTTCACTGTTTCAATTCCTTGAACCAAGTCTGCAGTCTAACTTAGTAAAATTCGTTAAAAATGGCGGAGGGGTTCTTTTTATTGGTGGGCCTAGAGCTCTCCAATCAGAAGACCTAACAAGCTCCGCATTGGTAGACATCCTACCTTTTGAGCCCCCTAAATCATTGCGTAAGAGCAACAACATTGGCTCACTTCTCC
Organism: Oligoflexales bacterium; assembly: GCA_028282865.1. Lineage (GTDB taxonomy): Bacteria > Bdellovibrionota_B > Oligoflexia > Oligoflexales > CACXFL01 > JANQHA01. Next base: position 4,983 of record JANQHA010000078.1, on the reverse strand, counting down.
AGTTTAATAGAAACACGACAGTTGATCGAAACGCCCCTTACTATGACGAAAGCCTATCGTTCGAGGTCTCTCTAGCAAATCCCAGCTCAACCAGCCGCGAACTCGCAAGTGTTTACGATGAATGGAGTGAGTCTATTGAGCAACTTTCCGGGCTTAAAAACACCAAAGGCATCCACCGCATGGAGAAGGTAACCTTTAAGCCAGGCAAGCATACCCCATTGCTCACAGCCAAGACATCAAACCCTGCCGTTGCGGAGATCCCGCTAGCAGTCGCTTCTTATCCAGGTAAAGGTCGAGCGATTTGGCTGTTTTCAGATCAGTTTTGGAATCTTGCTATGACTCAAAATCAAAAAACTCCTAGACAAAGCTATAACAACTTTATGAACTCGGCGCTGAGTTGGCTAATGCGAAAAGAGATTCAAAAACCCCTAATCGCAAAACAAATTCTACTAACACCAGGCGAAGACAACCTGCTCGATTGGCAAGTCACGATTCAGGGGCCTGCGATTAGATATTTTAGTTTACAAAACAACTGGAGATTCCAAGTCTGCAATCAGTTGGTAGATAATAAATCCATCTCATTTAAGAAATTAGGTATAACCTACGTAAATGCCAGGGGACGCATTAAAAGTCCGAAAAAAAACGGATCAAGCTGTACACTCAAAATTATTGCGGAACACCCGGCATTTGGTCAACTAACTACCAGCATAACAGGAGTGATCCCTGAGACCTTTAGGGATTTAGAAACCACCGCTTCGACGGTGAAACTAAAAAAACTTAGCCTTCAGACCGGAGCTACCCTCATCGATATGAAGCAGACAAACTCGGAATCATTAATAAGGGAGTGGATACTAAAACGTCTTAACTCCGATGACATAGCAGCGCCTAATGCTCAGCGAAACCGACTTCAGTATTTCTGGCCAATGTATACCTGGTGGCTGTGGTTACTTATTTTGCTGCTACCAGTTGAAGTTTTAATTAGAAGGTGGCATCTACTGAGTATGTAAAGGCTTAGTTAGTTAAATCCACAAGCTAGGTTATTTAGCTTGCTTCATCTGAGCTAACATTCGTTCTCGGCTCACAACTATATATAGGTAGGAATTTTCACTAGTAGATGGCGGCAACGCCGATGAAGTTGAGTTTCTTGGCGCTAAAGTAAAACTCTTGATAAGTTCTTGATGTTCGATCCAACCATCTTCTCTTTTTCCAAGCCCTAGGAGCACTGACATCGTTGAGCCCTTCGACTTTGCCGAATTCAAAGACAACCCCACAAGGATAGTGAGCTCTTTACTTGGATCTGATACCTCTGGCAACAAACCAGTCGTGAATAATGACTCTATCGCTTGTTTATAAGGAGTTAACTTCCGATTAGTAAAAGATTTATTATATATAAACTCTAAACGATCTAGCAAAACCCCTCTATTCAAACGAAAAAGCTCAGTTCTCTTGTCAGCAATATATGGATTTATATACCTTTTGTATGTCAAGTCCGAGTGAGCCACTCCATCTATCTTAACTTCCTTCTTAAGCTCTGCTGACAACCTTACAGGGATTTGCTTGTCGAGGAAATAAGTTACAAAGTTATTAACCTGCTCGACGATCACATCGAAACCATCAGGAGTAGTTTTTTCGTGCGCCAACATAGAGGATTCGGAGCGACTCTTACAGCCATAGAAAATACTTGCCGTAGTAAGGAGTAATACCATTTTAGCTGCCGATTTCATAAACCACCCCGTGCAAATTAAGTTAATTGGAAACGTTAAGCTCTAACTGCTGAGCGACCCCATTACGCTTAAGGTCTATAGTCACGCCATCACTACCCTTCAGCGATTTTAGGAGTTTAATGGCTCCAGCTGCATTGGTTAGTTTGACTCCGTTGATAGCGGTCACTACATCGTGATTCTTCAAGCCAGCTTTGTCATAAATGCTTCCAGCATCTATCTGAAGCAGACTAAACCCAACAATCTGACCACCTTCCATCTTGGGGATAGCAGTCGCTTGCATAAGAATTTTTGACAAATCTTCGTTTACTAGCTTATCTCGATAAGAAGCTGAAACGCTAATCTTGTTACCATTACGCTCGAAGCCATCCTCGTTATATTGATCGCCCATTAACGCAGAGTTTATAGGCCCTCGGCTTGCTGTTCGGTTAAATTCGCCGGCAAATTTATTTTGATAGACCAGGAACCGCTTGGCGCCTTTCCCTAAGACCATAAACTTTGCATGCACTTCTCTGACTACATAGTCTTTTAGCAGTAGATAACCTTTTTTAACTGCATGCACTTTACCGGAGCGGGTCTCTTTAACCAGAGCGACGTTACTCGACTCGTCGCGATTTGCGATGGTTCCAACAATCACTACGCCAATGTCTTCACCATTAGTAGGAATACGAACCCCATATAAGTCCAGCGAAGGTCCAAAAATAGGCACCAAAAGACTAAAACAAATTAGCAGCAGAATTTGCATAACTTACCTAATTTACTATAAACATAGACATTTATATCCATCGGTACCTTCTTGGAATATGTTAAGGTGTTCGAAGCGGTTTCTATTTCTAAAAAAATCAATTATGATCGAAATTATAAACTAGATCATAGGGTTACGAAAAGAATATGGACATCAAAAGAACAAGAGTACGAAAGTTTCTCAGCAAGCAGATTTCCCACTTAAATGAAGTGATTGCAGACATGGATGGTATGGTCTCCGATTTAGGCTTTGAATTCTACCGAGTCTGTGTCTTTGGATCCGCAAGAATTAAAGCAGACTCCGACGATTATAAGCAAGCAAAAGAGTTGGCGTACGCGCTCGCTAAGCATGGCTGCGATATCGTGACTGGAGGTGGCCCAGGTTTAATGGAAGCCGCGAATATGGGAGCCAAAACAGCGACCAACGACAGCCGCTCTATTGGCGTTCCCATTGAGTTACCTTTTGAACCAGATTCAAACAGTCATTTGGATGTAAAGTATCACCACCGGCGATTTTCCTCACGGTTAGACGAGTTTATGCGCATCAGCCACGCAGTTGTGGTAACACCCGGTGGTATCGGAACGCTATTAGAACTACTGTTCACATGGCAGCTGCTTCAAGTAGATCATATCTCTACAAAACCAGTCGTTCTACTTGGTAAAGATATGTGGAGCGGTTTTATCGACTGGATGAAAAATGAGCCCTTAAAGCGTGAACTCATGAACGCAAGTGACTTTGATCATTTGGTCATTGTCGATAGCGTCGATGAAGTCATTGATCACCTATCGCCAGAAATCAAAAAATTTAAAGAACAGGTTCGTCCTAAGGATACATTGACAAACCCATAAAAGCCTAAACATTACCTCTTAGTTATCTTCCCACCACCAAATTTAGTAGCACAGGAAGATGCAGGTATGGGCTTTAAATCACTTTCATCGTCAATGCCCACCAGAGCCAGGCCCTTCGCAATGAAGAATGACTGAATGGTGTTACGCCGTTCTTCATAGAGTTCTGTAGAGGCACCATTTTCATAGAGAAATACTCCTAAGGCGCTGGCGACCTGTCTTCGGTTCAGACTTTGAGTCAAGACATTCATCAGCGCTACGACACGCCGCTTCCAAGACTCTTCCGAAATTCTATCAAAGTGCTCTAAAGATCCATACCATTGGAGAATAGTATAAAATAAATCCCTACGTTTGATGATAATGAACGGTCTGAGTTTTTTGGTAAGAGTCGTTCGCTTCATAGCTATTTCATCTAATATCTCGACCGCTTTTTCTAAATTAAGGCTCTCTACCGCTTTAATGAAACCGCGAACCTGAGCCTTAGTTATCTCAAACTCTCGACGACCAGTCATCCGAGCAAGCAAATCGATAAACACAGCTTCCTCAACCGTATAGATATAGCGACTTTCATTAGTCATTGGGCCTAAAATACTTTGCTTAAAAGCCTTTGCTAAATCTGAAGAAGTGTTTAGTCGAAATAAAAACTGTAAATCAGCATTATTCTTAGCATGCTTGCTAGCATTTAAGCTACCTGTCGCTAGATAAGTCCATTTTTTGCCATGGCTGTTAGTTACTTCGATAATAGTCGTTTTATCGTGCCATAGATGCCTAGTTTTGTGGTAGAGGTCAGGGCTTAACTCATCGACATTTGGTAGTTGCCGTAGATAGGTGTAGAAATCTAATTTTTTTGCACCAGAAAATCCAAACCCTTTCACAACATCGCCCGGAGGAAAAGGCCGGTAAACATCGTAGTTCATCATTGCGGCCGCCCGGCCGTAATTCCGCGTAGTCACAGCAAAGGATTTATCATAAATTCCAGTCACCTTAGTATTACTAGATTTATTGACCAGCTCAACAATTGCTTCGGCTAGATCACTATGCGTAAAGGCAAATTGGCTCATAATTATATGGTCTATCTGGTGCAGTTGACCTCGCGTCTTACCCTCACCTAAGTCAATAGCCATTCCAGCGTTAACAACATCTACCAGACGATCGTTTGGGTTTCGCCCGCCGTCAGTTACTGCAAGCTCTACTATAGACTTATCTTTAAACTGCACCCGCAGTCTTGGCAAAACCGGCAACTTGGTATTCACCAGCCTATTGGCATAGCCCTTCATCATCTGTTTCGAGTTCAGCATAATATGGGCAAGAAGATGTGGCTCGACAACCCTCATCATCCGATTGTAGCGCCTACCCTCGGTAAGATTGCCTGTTGACTGGAGGTGATAGTAGGCAAAGCCGTCCGGCGACAGCACAAGCTGAGATTCTGTAGCATCAATTCCATCAATATGTTTCTTAGCGTTAGCTAAGCCCAAAGTCATAGATTTTTTGTGCATAGAGGGAGGTATTAAAATCTGTTTATGATCTAAGTTATATAACGGTTGGCTATATATTCCGTAGGCACCAGAATTTATTTTATAACCGTTTTCCTTCAAAGTGCGGATCGCTTGCCCCATAGCCTCTTCATTAAACTTCCCTTTAGAGAAACGGCTGTTAAACTTTTCATCTTCTT
>JANQHA010000676.1 GCA_028282865.1 Oligoflexales bacterium | reverse complement strand
TTAGGTGACTCCAAAAGATTCCCGACGCAGCTTGCGCTGCTGGGAATGACCGAAAACTTGGATTATCTAGTTACAACAATGGGTTCTGTGCGAATTTATTCACCTAGGAATATCGGTTGACAATGTTCCACCTAATAGTTACTTAGGCTGTGCGATGTCCACATGTTGCAGTGTTTAAAACAAGTCGAATTCCTATTCATCGTTTTATCTAATGTAAGAGGTCATGTTTATGAAAAAACTATTTTTTTTGGTATTTTTGGTGTCTGAGCTGAGTTATGCAGCGTCAAGTTGTGATCTAATATTTGAGAAACCAGGCCCAGTGATAGAGGATTTTCGTAAAGCTGTTTTCGATGCCGAGGTATCAAATAAGGAGAACTCAAGCGACAGCTATATCGAGGAAGACTTACGGAAAATCATAACCGATAAGGTATTTAATGCAAGGTTTAGTAGTTTGCGGATTAAAGTTGAGCCCTCAGAGGTCAATGACCAGATATCGATCGTGCAAATACATGCTCCTTATTCTTTTAGTGCCGAGAATGGCGATCTTCCGGATCTTCATATATGGGATCGGAAGTATATAGGAAGTCAGTTAGATGCTCTTATACAGGGATTTCGAACTGAAAAAATTGATGCAGAGTTAGACGAAATTACAAGGCTTAGAGAGGTTTTTGTAGTGATGGTTAATAACCATAATCGTAGAAAACCACGTCTAATTGGGCTTGTAGTTTCTATGAAACCATGGAACCGCGAAGAGCCCGATAGGGTTTTTATCTCTCCTTATGAGTTTCTTTATCCTTTAGATGGAGACATTTAACAGTCAAACTGGCAGCCACTTTATTGCTAATGACGTTGGTGAAAGATATAAACTATTTAGCCTCGCGGCACGATGCGTCGTCCCAACCCGTTAGTTTTTCGAGCAATAGACGAATATGAGTGGTCAACAGGTCACCTGTACAACGCATCACTGCGGTTAACTCCCGTGCCAACCATAGACACACTTGCTCCTACGAGCTTTTCGACATTGGCAATGTAAGTAAGCGCATTCTCAGGTAGTTCCGAAATTTTTCCTGACGTTGGAATGTCCTCTTGCCAACCTGCGAAGCTTTCATAGATAGGTTTGCAAGCATTGAGAGTATCAATGTCCCAAGGGAAGTCTTCTATCTTACCCAGCGTAGGGTGCTCATATGCTACAGCGATTTTAATCGTGTCAAAGCCTCCAAGGATATCAAATTTATTTAATACAATGTGGTCAAGCCCGTTGACTTGAACAGCATAGCGCAGTGCTACTGCGTCTAGCCAACCGCAGCGTCTCGGCCTGCCAGTGGTTGC
>JANQHA010000654.1 GCA_028282865.1 Oligoflexales bacterium | reverse complement strand
TAAAGGGTCTAGAGTTCGACTACGTGGTTATACCTGATTGCAACCATAGCCATTACTCTGAAACAGAGGAGTCTAGACGGGCTCTGCACGTAGCAGCTACCCGCGCTGTCCACCAACTATGGGTGATTTCTATACAATCTGCCTCCTCCCTTATAAAAGATGCTACCAAAGACTAACATCTTGTTGCTGAACCTAGATTGATTGTTTAAGAATTATAAGTACTAACTGTTTGAGGTAGGGTCAGATGCAACCGATTATCGTCAAAAAACCAGATCACGCTCTTATTGAGTCATTTTTTCTGCCAACTTTAATAAATGCAAAAGAATACTCAATTGATACTCCGAATGTCTCGATTAAGTTAGATCAAAATGAATCGCCTTATGACTGGCCAGAATCAGTTAAGAAATCAGTGGTTGAAAAGCTTTTACTTGTAAATTGGAATAGGTACCCAAGCGCATTTAGCGATCCAATCACTGATCTGTTGGCAGACTATGCAGGGGTTCCAAGTGGATGCTTACTGACCGGTCCAGGCACCAACCATTTACTCTCTCTCGTTATTAGCTGTTTAACAAAAAAATTATCAGGAAAAACTATCATCGCTCGACCTTCGTTTCCACTTTATGAATCGCATTGCCAATATGAAGGAATACCATACGAAGTCTGGCCGCTGAATAAAGACCTAGAGTACGATATTAATGATTTGCCAGAGCTTCCTATAAATTCATTAGTAATATTCGCATCGCCAAACAATCCAGTAGGAAATGCGTTAAGCAAAAAGGATCTAAAAACTCTTTTGGATAAAAACCCAACAAGTATTTTCCTAGCCGATGAAGCCTATTTCGAGTTTGCAGAAGAGAAGTTTACCGACCTATTGTCAGACTATGGAAACCTAATCATTCTGCGTACATGTTCCAAAACCCTCGGTGCCGCCGGAATTCGACTTGGCTATGTCATCGCCCACCAAGATTATATTTCTATATTTCAAAAACTACGCTTACCTTACCTATTAAATCAATTTACCCTAGCTGCTGCATCGATTTTTTTAAAGGACCGTTCTCTTCAAAGTTTTGTTTCGACCACGGTAGCTAAGATAAAGCAAGAAAGAGATCAGTTGATAGGATGTCTAAATCATTTGGGAGCAACCGGCGGGTTCACAGTAAAGCAATCTCAGGCAAACTTTTTTTTGATTCGGTGGGGTGATCAAAGTCTTTGTCAACGGGCTTACCAGAAGTTGATTGAAGAAGGAATATTAGTTAGAAACATCTCCAAAGGACCGGGGCTAGAAGGGTGCTTGAGAATAACGGTTGGCACCCCAGATGAAAACAAAGCACTAATTCGAGCTGCAGAAAAATGCTTCACAAATTAGAAAGAGGAAAAACCCAAAAAAAAAGATTCTTGCTAGTATGCTTTGACAACCTAGGAGATTTGGTTTTCTGCTCCGCACTGATGGATCCGTTAAAAAAGCAATATCCAAATGCAGAGTTTGATTTATGGTGTAAGCAGTACACAAAAAAGGTAGGGCTTAGGTTTCCATTTATGAATGAAGTGTTTTCTTCCGACCCACCGTGGGACAAATCCCCTGGCAGAGCCAGTGGTAGTTGGCTCAAATTTGTTAAAGAGCTAATAAAGGTTAGAGCATCAAGCTATGATGCCGTACTGGTATGCTCACCTCACTGGAAGTCGTCGGTAGTTTCATGGTTTTTAAAATCCAGCATGAGGATCGGGTTTAATAGTAAGAGAGCAAAGTATTTCTTAACCCACCCGAATGCCCCAATAGATCGTAGTAAGCCAATATGTAGCGAGTTGTCTAGACTGTTAACGCCCTTAAACATACCTTACTGCGACAATGCAGCCCGACTGATCAAGAAGCAGCCAAGTCGTGACAGCGAGCGAACCGTCGTCATCCATCCATTTGCTGGGAACCCCAAAAGGTGTGTACCTTTGGATCTATGGCTAGAAATAGCAAGTCAACTCGCAAAGGGCGGGTTAAAAGTAAAAATCGTTGGCTCACCTAGTGAGCTATCGCTGATAGGTCAGGAGGAAGATTTGCCTTCGAATATTGTTAAAGACACCCTCCTGTTTCCAGATAGTGCTACGTTATTCTGCGGCCATGATTCAGGGCCAACTCATGTGGCAAGCGCTCTTGGAGTCCCCATTTTTGCGGTGTATTTCGACTCAGCAAAGGCAAAAGAAAACCTACCGCAAGGGGGGTCAAATAATCATATCTACCGAACTGATGGCAAAAGCTACCATCAGATCGTAGAGAAATGTCTAGAGTTCATAAAGGAATTAACCAGCTGTAATCATTAAATAAAAAACACTACTTAAGTAACCACTCCGCAAACTGACCCAAATCAAAACCCCCAGGCAAAACAAGTACTTATAGACATGAGGTCATTCGTTTTATGCGACCGTTTTAATCACATAAACACTTGATATTAAAGCTAAAAATATACCTGAAATAGTTTTGCTAAAGTCATTGCCCCATCCCACCGCTATTAGAATTAAGAACTCTTAACAACCAAAGGTAGTGCTATGCTGTATAGAAGCGTTTTAATTTATGTAGGCTTACTGGGAATCTCTGCCTGCCAAAAAGCTGGAACCTCAGTCGTCAGATCTTCGACCACTACAACCTGCGATTTGTCCGACGACTCCTGCGTAAGCTCATCGGCAGCCAAAGCTACTGCTGATGATAACTTTGTTGTAAGTGGCCCTACTACCGGTCAAGCAAATGCGGCTTTGACGACATCTTGGACACCAGTCGAAGGTGCAAAGGAATATATCGTCGCATTATCCAACAATGAAGACTGTACCGATATAGTTGAGTCGGTATCCGGTATCAAAGAGACTACCTACGATATGAAACCTAAGGATTCAGGATCTTTTTATATCTGTACCTTTGCACTTACAAAATCTGGACTGGTAAAATCCGGTAGCGGTGGAAAAAAGATTGAAGTCCTACCATCAACTTCATCGACTTCACCAACCTCATCCTCGACTACGCCAGCGCAGCCGACTGCTCCGAGCACTTCCAGCACCTTCTCACAAAATAATGTTACATTCACGTGGTCTACGACGACAAATGCAGCGACATACTATATTGAAATCGGGACCACTTCTGGTGGCAGCGATGTCTATTCTGGCAACGTAGGCAGCGTACTAACCTATACCGTATCGGCTACCGACGGTCAGTCCTACTACGCAAGAATCAAAGCTGTGAGCTCTGATGGAACCGAGTCTGAATTCTCAAATAGCTCTAGCTCTATTACTTCAGATCAGCAGGCACCCACAGCTGCCTCTAGCTTGAGGATAGCGGCAGATAGTTCCTCTGGTGCGAGTGCCACAAAAGATAATGACTCAACAGTTTATGCAATCTGGACAGCAAGTACTGACGCTGCGTCAGGAATGGCTACGACAAACACCTACAGTGTTTCATGGTACAGCCAGGCTTCTTGTGCTGGAGCCGAGACCACAAGTACTACCACCGATACCTATAAGGAAATAACCGGCCTATCAGGGGGTACTACATATTCCTTCAGGGTAACCTCTTACGACGCCGTAGGAAACACCGCAGCATCTAGCTGCTCGTCAAGCATTGAAATAGATCTCACCGCTCCACCGGCGCTACAAGCATCTTCTGGTAGCACTGGCTCAACCGGCTCAAATGTCGACTTGAGCATAGACTTCCCAGCAGACACCAGCGACTATAGCCAGATTCTGATCTATAGATCTTCCGCGTCTTCTTCTACTGGCGTGAGTGCTCCATCATGTGGCTCTGGTACTTTAGTCTCGACAATCACCGATTTCTCTACCGACCCTCTTACGGTAAATGACAGCACTGGGTCTTTTGGCAAATATTTTAGCTACCGGGTTTGTATCTACGATGCTGCCGGAAACGTGACATCTTCAGATACGATTATTGATAGTCAGTCGCGATCGCTTTCCACTACTAGGCAATACCAAGCCAGTATGATAACAGGATCAGCAAATTCAGGAGATATTAGCAGTAATTCAACCTCTACTTGGACAGATATTTCAGGAAATACCAACGGTACCCTCAACAATTTTGCTTTGCCATCAGATGCTAATAGTGGCTGGGATGGCGATGGAACTGGCAGTGATCCTTATCGGCTTAAGTTTGACGGAACCAACGACTATGTATCAGTCGCATCTACATCAATCACGGCCGTGACCATGTGGTTCAAAGCAGATACTATTGACACCAACGTTAGGTACCTGCTTTACGAAATGCAAGGGTGCTGCGTAACTCCTATTGGCTTCTTTGTAAGTAACGACTACCTGACCATCGGTAGTAGGTCTTCCGATTATCTGAGCCATGGCATTGAGGCAAATGAATGGTATCAGCTTGCATTCACCTACGACGGCAGCCATATCCACGCCTATGTTAATACAAACTATTTAGGGTCACTAGCGGCTAGTAATCCAGCTGGATGGAGCTCGACGATGTACCTAGGCAGCCGGACTGGATCGGCTGATTTCTTTGATGGTTCTATTGCGGATGTTCGAATCTACTCAGAAAACCTAAGTGGCGACACCATTCGAGCACTATACGGTGAAACGGCTCCTAGCTATAAAAATGGTGGCTCGATGACTATCGAGGCACTAGATCCTGCTATTGGATCGACGTCTGGAAGCACTAACGTATATATAACAGGTAAAAACCTGACATCGGTAAACAGCGTGACATTCGGAGGTACCGCGGCGAGTTCGATCACCGTGCTATCGGATCACCTGGTAAGAGCTGTCACTCCTTCAGCCAGTAGCTTCGGCTATCAGGATGTGGTGATCAGCGATGGAAGTAATACCACGACCTTAACCGATGGATTCAAATACACAACTACACCGATGGATAACCTTATCCTACTACTTGATGCTAAAAATACTGACAAACTTGCTACAGCTGGAGATAGCAGCAACTCCAAATCTTACTGGAATTCACTTAGCAACGGTATTGGAGTGGGGATGCGCAACTTTGCTTCGCCTTCCAACACAAATAGCGGCTGGAACGGAACAGGAAGCGCAGCATCCCCTTACCAGCTCAAATTTGATGGCACAAACGACCATACTCTAATGGACCTCCCATTTAGTTCGCTATCTGTGTGGTTCAATGCCGATACGGTAGATTCAACCCTCCGGTATTTATTTTACCAATTAGGAACCTGCTGTATAACACCTAACACTGCATCATTAAGAAATGGCGCAGTCCAATTCGCGACATATGGATCTTCTTATTTCTACGATGCTATTGAGTCTGGCGAATGGAATCACCTAGTATTATCTAACGACGGAACAAACACCTATGGCTACTTAAACGGTCACTCAATGGGGTCTACAGCTGGCGGAAACCCTTATCGAGCTTCGTATTTTTACTTAGGCAGCAATGAATCACCGGCCTCCTATTTCGACGGTTCTATCATGGAATTTCGGGCTTACACCGATTCCATTTCCTCGAGTGAAGTTCAAAGTATCTATGCAGAGGGCGTGGACAAATTGACTAGCTCCTCTACATTTAGTGTCAGTTCAATTTCATCTGGAGTTGGCGCACTAGCGGGTGGAAATAGCGTCACTATCTTTGGAAACAACCTAACAGGAGTTGATGCAGTCACATTTGGCGGCACAGCGGCAAGTGCATTTACGGTTGTATCTGATCATCATATCACTGCAACAGTCCCAGCTGGATCAGCGGGGTTTGCTGACGTAGTGGTTAGCAAAGGCGCGACAGATGTGACCGTTTCAAACGGCTATCGCTACACGGCCACCCAGCTAACAAACATACAAACCCTATTAGATGCTACCAACATCGATAGAAATGGGTCTTCTGGAGATGGCACATCATCGTCAAAGTGGCGTTCAAATGGCGATGGTTTTGGCTACCCACTTAACGGGTTCGCACAACCGACCGATGGCAGCAGTGGCTGGGATGGCGATGGTACTACTGGTGATCCCTATAGATTAAACTTTGACGGTACTGATGACTACCTATCAGGATATGCAAGGTTCAAAGCGATATCGGTCTGGTTTAATGCTGACACTATTGATGCAACCAACCGCTATATATTCTACCAGATGGATACTTGCTGCACGGCGGCAAACGCAGCATACCTATCTAGCGGAACCATATACGCTTCCACACGAAGCTCGACGGTGATATCAGCCGCAATTACCAGCGGTGGTTGGCATCACCTTGTAATCACAAATGATGGCAGTGATACCCGTGCGTACCTAAACAATACTTTAATAGGTACAGAAACCGGAACCACTAGCCCCGAAGTCGCTAGCACTGCGACATTTTATATAGGTGATAACGCGGCATCATCCGGTGCGTTTGACGGAAGTATCAGTGAGTTTAGGGTTTATACCGATAACCTTACAAGCACCGAAGTCGGAAAACTATATAACGAAACTAAAGGCCGGTTCGGGCTATAATGCTGGCTGTCACAAATAACTACTTCGTTACTATCCGCTCGTTACTACATCACCGTTCGTAGTATCGAAGTAGCTTAAGAAAATTGTCATCAAGACATCGGAACTAACATTATGTCATATTGACGTATCTACTTAAAATCACTACTTTTTATTGCGCTTTCCTGGCAACTTTGTTAAGTCTCTGAACTGGACCCAACAAAAAAGGAGAGGTAGATGAAAGTATGTCGTGCGGGCGTTGTCCTGAGTTTATTTTTAAGTACCAGCCTATACGCAGCCTACGAAAGCGAGTATTGCAATAGACAATATGACTCGATCGCCGAGACCGGATTTCAATATGAATTCGATCCTTATTACGACCTTATTATCAGTTGCGACCTAGACACAGTATACGACGACTACTACCCATACGATTTCAATTATGACTATAGCAGAACCTATATTGACTCAAACTATGAATACA
>JANQHA010000594.1 GCA_028282865.1 Oligoflexales bacterium | reverse complement strand
ATCGCCGTCACGATACACTATGCCAACTCGGTCGCAGTCTGGGTCAGTTCCTAGAACAAGATCAGCTTTGATTTTATCACCAAGCTCTACGGCTAACTTTAATGCATCGGGCTCTTCCGGATTGGGGAAGCGGACGGTTGGAAAATTTCCGTCTGGTTTTTCTTGCTCGGGAACTATGTGGACATCTTTAAAGCCAAAACGGTTCAGTGCGGTTTTCACCGGAATTCCTGCAGTTCCATGAAGTGGGGTGAATGCAATTTTAAAGTCTTCTCGTCCTTCCTTTTTTAGCGATAGTTGGTCCAAACGCTCGAAGTAAGCGTTGTCTAGTTCATCTCCGAGCTCCTTGATAAGGCCACTTGCCAAGCCGTCTTGATAGTCCATGGTTGGCAAATCTTCGTAGCCAGAGATACGACGGTATTTTTCTATTAACGCTTGGTCATAAGGTGGAGTGATTTGACCACCGGTGTTCCAGTACACTTTGTAACCATTATAGTTTGGGGGGTTATGGCTTGCAGTGATGCAAACACCACCTTGGCAGTCATACTTTCTAACTAAAAAAGATAGCATGGGAACCGGTCGAAGTTCTTTGGTAATCAAGGTGGTAATTTGATTTGCTGCCATGACTTCGGCTACCGTTTGGGCAAACTCTTTTGAGAAGTTTCTCGAGTCATAGGTAATCCCAATCTTTAATGGTTTATTTGGGTTAGACTCTTTGAGCTGCTGTGCGAACGCAGTCGTGGCCTTTCTTATATTATAAACATTCATGCGAGAGGTACCCGCACCAATAATGCCCCTAAGCCCGCCGGTTCCGAACTCTAAATCACGATAAAATCGGTCCGTTAACTCACTCTCATCTTGCAACTCTAACAGGTTGGCTATTTCGGCATTGGTTTGCTCGTCGAATACTTTAGCGGTGGCCCAATAGGTTGCTCGCTGCTGAATGTCTTTTTCTAGGTTCATTGCTGACTCCTTGGCTGAAGCCTACTCTTATAGCAGAATACCTTTGTCATGCCAATACTGTGAAACAGGCGGTATCTCTGAGACTTAGAGAACGTGTAATCATCCCTAGCTGGGTAGCTGCGGTTGAAATTACCGGGTATTAAAGTAGATTCTGCTATTTACTTTGTTCGTTCGTAGCGGCTTACTTAAAAAGATAGAGTCACTATATTTTCGGGTAAGCCGAGAGCTCTTCGGCAGCTGTTTCGCTAGAACGAACCAACCTAGGGTAGCTTAATAACATTGCTAAACCGGCGCCGTTATAGCGATGATGACCGCTATGTAATTTGCCGCTCAGTGCAGGAGTGCTTTCTACCTCGGTGGTAGGTAGGTTGATCACAATATTTGGTGCGGTAAACTGATCAATCCTTTTCTCTGCTACGCTTTTATCACCTAAAAATGAAACACAAAATGGTGCGTCAGTGTGGTTGATCATGTCAATTGCAGAATCTAAAACATCATACTCGTACAGCGCTAAATCAGGGCAAAAGAGCACATTATTTTGATAAGGGCTTTGGGGATCAAAGCCTTTCATTAAATGAACACCCGGGGCGACTATGCAGTTATTATTTC
>JANQHA010000533.1 GCA_028282865.1 Oligoflexales bacterium | reverse complement strand
ACAACTGGAAGCTTTTTAACCTGGCCTAATAATTCCTGGTTAGTGACAGCATCGCCGCCCAAGGAAACGTCCGCAACCGATACCGGCGGAGGCATCACTGCTGGATTAATCGGCGCTGAGCCCGAAAGTTGGCCCGCCATAATCTGCTGGGCTAAAGTTTCTTTCTCGTCTGCCGAAGGCTGCGATACGGGTGGTAAAGAACTATCGTTGGATTCTAGTTCTTTAATAAAGCTCTTACCCGCACCTTGTTGAGTGCTATTGCCAGCTAACAAACTCTTATCAGAACTTTTTGCCGGGTTCGCGCCGACAGAAGGTGTCGCCGGGGCACCGTTTTGCTCTGGAATAGGTGTTAATAAGTCTATTGTCACAGTTAGTTAGCTTCCTTGCTATCATTTTTGAGCAAAAGCGCTCAGAAAATCACATATATTACGAAGCATAGATTATGCCAAAATAGGCCATCAATATTTTTAGTCGTTTAACGCGGTGACTAATGGTATCTACCGGCAGTTTTTTCCTCGCTAGGAATTATCTTCCTGCCCGAATTTTCTTGAACAACCCTGTGGCGGATTACTAAATTTGGGTACCTTCAGAGTTGATCCCGTCTTGGCAAAATTCAACCAATCCTGCACTTTTATCGCGCTAGCACTTGTCGAACCTATAACTTTTAGCAAGCGAACCGCGGTGTCTGTAAGCTGAAGAACAACTCTTCGATAAAGGTCGGCATGTTTGTTCATGAACTCATTATTACGGCGCATAAAGCCCGCGATGTTAGAGGTAAAACCAAAAAAAGTAAGGCATCTGATCTTAAGCTCACGATTTAGATTTAAAGAGAATTCAGAGCTGGACGAAGACGGAAGCAAGCTGCTCTGCGCATCTGCCGCCTCTAAAGTATCAAGAGCAATACTTAGCCCTCGCGCCGATGCCAGTAATAATTGATCAGATCTATTTCTCATAAGCTCGTAGATCTTCTTGTGATGATCTTGGCTACTAGGATTTGGACTACCCATTAGCCGCTTTAATGACTCGTAAGGTATCGTTCGACTCCACTCCAAGGTTTCGAGAAATTTATCGTGGACGCTCGTCCACGCGACGTTCCGGCTAGGTGAATCTATAACGACGCTAAGGGCGTGGGCTCTAGCAACAAGTCCAGCGCTATCTCTAGGAGACAAAATCAGGCTTTGAAAATGCTCGATATACTTAGCTTTTTTTGATCTCTTATAAACTGTGTCTAAAAAGGGAGGAAATAGCTCCTCTGGATTTTGCAAAAGATAAATAACCCAGTCATTTACAGAAATAAATACCGCCTCGCTGGTGTTTAGCTTTTCAGTCAAAGCATTTAAAACCTTGTCCATTTCGACTGGTGTAGCTGTGATTTGGAGATAGCGGCCGATAATGCTTTTAAAATACTTAGTAGCCTGTGCTCCTTCGGAGGCTTCCATGATCGAAACCGCTGCTAGGCGTTCTCGCCTTAGGGACGAATTCAAAAGCCTATAAAAGTCACTTTCCCCAGCAATTACAACACCTTGATCAAGGGCCAGTATCAACAGAAATAGTTTATATAAGTATTTCATCAAACCTCAAAATACAAAATTGGTTAACTAAAACAATAGGTAGACTAGGAACAATGCACTATGATAGCGGGCGCACCAACGGCTCTTATATTCCAACTGCAAATGCTAGTCAATGGAATGATTCGAGCGCTAGACACCTGGTATAAGTAGCAAGTTTGCTGTTGACAGCTAAGCTAAAGTTATACAATATGTCACGCTCTCGATGGATTAGCAAAAAATCTATCTATCTAGAATTACTGGAGGTTTCTTATGTACGCCGTAATCAAAGCAGGCGCTCATCAATATAAAGTTAGTAAGGGAGACCTTATTGACATCGACAAGCTTGAAGGAGCCGAAGGTGACAAGGTTACATTCGACCGAGTCATGATGATTGGTGGCAGCAAAACAGTGGTTGGCGACCCACTCGTAAAAGGTGCTTCAGTGCAAGCTACCATTAAAAAGCAATTTCGAGATAAAAAAATATTGGTTTTTAAATACCGAAGACGTAAGAATTACAAAAAGATGACTGGACATCGACAACCTCTTACGACGGTTGAAATTGGCGATATCTCAGGTTAGCAACCAGAAAGGGGATCACGATGGCACACAAGAAAGCCGGTGGTAGTAGTAAAAACGGAAGAAACTCTAATCCTCAATACCGAGGCATTAAAGTTTATGGCGGTGAGCAAGTGGTCGCCGGCAATATTATTGTGCGCCAAGTCGGAAGTAGCTTCCACGCAGGTAAAAACGTTGGCACTGGAAAAGACTACACACTATTTGCGACCTCTGACGGCATTGTTCGCTTCGAGAGAGGACGAAATAAAAGAAAGCTTATTAGCGTTTACCCCGCCTAAGTTTAGCTAGCAGTTTTTCTTTTCAATCGCATCACACAAACCGAGCCGATGATTATGAAATTTGTAGACTCAACTGAAATCAGTATAAAATCAGGGAAAGGCGGAAGAGGATTAGTCAGCTTCCGTACTGGTCATAATGCTCCTAAGCAAGGTGCTGATGGTGGTGATGGTGGCTTTGGCGGTAATGTATATGCAATTGCAGACCCTGGAATTAACACCCTTAGCTGCATTCGCTACAGGCAAAATTATTTTGCGAAGGATGGCGATCCCGGTGGTCCTAACGGGCGAACAGGTAAGAATGGCGATGACTTGGTGCTCAAGCTCCCGCTTGGAACGGTGATATATTCTAAAAGTGATCTTGACACACCTATCGTTGAAATCTTAGAGCAAGATAAGAAGTACCTCATATTAAAAGGTGGAAAGCGCGGTCTCGGGAACATTCGTTTTCTAAGGGCCAACCATCAAGCACCCGAGGAATATACTCCAGGTGGCGAAGGCGAGGAACTCGACATAACGCTTGAGTTAAAACTCATCGCAGATGTAGGCTTCGCTGGATTTCCAAATGCAGGCAAATCTACCTTACTTAATGCTATTAGTGCTGCTAGACCTAAGGTTGCAGACTATCCTTTTACGACATTAATTCCTCACCTAGGAGTCGTGGAAGTAGACTCTGAAGACATTTCATCTACTAAATCTTTTGTCGCTGCTGATATTCCAGGGCTTATTGTTGGAGCCAGCCAAGGACGCGGTCTCGGCCATTCTTTCTTAAAGCACATTGAGAGAACAAGCCTAGTAGCATATGTCGTAGATGGTTTCTCAGACCCAGAAAACCCACCTGAGAGGCAATATAAGTTGCTCAGAAAAGAGCTATCAGAGTACAACCCCGAGTTAGGAAAGAGGTCTTCATTTGTGATCATTTCAAAGGCTGACCTTGCTTTTGAACCTTCCGAAATACGAAAAGCCACAGAATACTTCGAGCTTAACAATATACCATGCCAAGTAATCTCAGCCGTATCTCAACTAAACTTGACGAAGCTGAAGAGAAAACTATTTAAGAAAATATCGAAAGCCCCAGTTAAAAAACTTATAGAAAGCGATACTACGTCTCATCTTCCTTCTCTGTCAGATTTCAAAATTATGAACCCGCAGACCTTTCCCACATCGGCATCAAGTCATGTCCCGCTCTAAATACCAAGAACCGGACTTCATCATCTACGGCGGCTGCTTCGACCCACCGCACCAGGGGCACATTGACTGCGTTCACGAGCTAAAAAAAAATACTGCGACCACACAGATCATAGTACTGCCTTCTTATAGTCCGGTGGCAGCAAAAGGGAGTAGCAAAAATGCGTCCGCGAGTTTTTCTGATCGGGTTAATATGTCTAGGCTTGCGTTTAACCAAGACGTTATTATATCAACCATTGAGTCAGAACTGGCTACGCCTAGCTACACCGTAAATACCCTTGAAGCGCTACGAAATTGCTACCCGGGAAAACAGCTCGCTATTGCGATAGGCCAAGACCAAATGCTCAGCTTTGACCGGTGGCGAGAACCACAAAAAATCCTCAGCCACCACGACCTGTATGTCATAAAGAGACCGCAAGCTAACACATCAAAATCTTTTAAAAAATCTGTATCCTCTACCGTAGACAAGTTAAATTTAGACAGCCTATGGGTTGAAAAATCCCAGTCATTTGAATTTCCCGAAATTGGTCGCTCTATCTTTCTATTAGACGTCGATATTTCCGATGCCGAAAGCACAATCATCCGAAAGGATTTAAAGAGTGATCCCGATAAAATTCCAAGCCAATGGTTGCCTCTAAGTGTTTTAAATTATATTAATGAACACCAACTGTACTCAGGTAAACTCTAAAAAGGTTAATAATGGAAGCCGACGAAATTGCACTAACCGCAGCACAAATAGCCAAAAGCAAAAAAGCCACACGAGTGGTAGTTTTAGACCTAAAAGGTCAATCCGATGTCTGTTCTCATATAATGATCTGCTCAGCGCAAAATGATAGACAAGCCAAGGCAATCGCCGATGCGATTGATGCAGAAATAAAATCTAAAAATGTAAAAGCGTTAGCCATAGAAGGTAAGCAGAGTGGTCAATGGGTTTTAATTGATTTCGGCTCTACTATCGTTCATATTTTCCTTGATCAAATTCGTGATTATTATGCTTTAGAAAAACTTTTTCCCGAAGCCGAATTTCTGCCAGTAAACTGATGAAATTAAGGCTAATAAAAATTGGCAAGCCTAGTTATCCGGAGTACCAAAAACTTTTTTCGCTATTTGAACAAAAAATATCCCATCACAATCCCATTGAAATAATCACGATTAAAGCATCCCATGGCCTAGAAAAAAACACCGCCCAACTCAATAAGCAGCTATACTCCGACCCAAGATCCAAGACAATATGCTGTGATGAAAATGGCGAAGCCTGGAGTAGCCCAAAGTTAGCCAGCCAATTGGACACCTGGCGCAACAACCCTAGTGTTCAAAGTATAAACCTCGTCATCGGCGGACCTTATGGCCTTAGCGACAGTACCAAAGAAAAAGCAGATCATCTTTGGTGTCTATCTGCAGGAGTTTTACCAAGTGACCTCGCATGCCTGATAGTTCACGAACAGTTGTACCGGGCTTTTTCTATACTTGCTGGCAGCTCGTATCACCATGAATAAATGTCACTGGCAATATTGGACAATTGCGTTAACTTACCGATATGAATTGTACTACCTGCGGCCGCAAAGTTGAATTATCTAAAGCGTTATGCTTTCAGTGCCTCAAGCAGATTCACAAACTTTCGCAAAAGCACTCTTCCGAGAAAAAGATAAGCTCTCTCTTTTCTTATCAAGAGCCACTGCGTAGCTTAATTATAAGTGCAAAAGTTGACCGCAATATTAGAAGCTACCATGCAATTAAAAAAATATTTTTGGCGCGTTCTTATACTAAACAATTGGCAACCTGGGCTAATTACGTCGCTCCAGCGCCATCGAGCCTGTGGAGCAGAGCACACCTAAAATACGATCTTGCGTACATGTTAGCCTACCATCTATCTCGCCAGTATCAGATCACACTGATCTCGCCACCATTTTTACAAGGTTGGAAAGTTTCAAAACAGTCAAAGGCAACCGCAAGGCAGAAAAGCGCTTGGGAAAATATGCCAGAGCTCCACGGCTTAGGCGATAAGAAACTTCTGCTGATCGATGACGTAACTACAAGCGGGGAGACACTCTACCATCTCGAAAAAGCATTCCCCACTTACTACGCAAAAGCGCTCTGCCTTGCGGACGCGTCATGAGGCTTCGGGATTAAACAGTTTAAGGTTTTAAAATAACTAATATTTTTCGACGCATGACACGAACTTCAGAATGAAGTATCTTCCCTAGCTAAATAACGTTTTAGGATTGAAATGCAGCTTCCAGATCAAAATGAACTTGACGCAATGACCCCAATGATACGTCAGTATTACGAGCTTAAAAAGCAAGCACAAGATGCCATTGTTTTTTTTAGAATGGGGGACTTCTACGAAATATTTGGTGAAGACGCCTTAGAGGTATCACCTAAACTTGAAATTGCACTAACGAGTCGCGAGCGAGGTGATAAGAATAAAATTCCTTTTTGCGGGGTTCCTCATCATGCGGCTAAAAATTACTGGCTCAAACTTCTGAAGCTAGGCTATAAAGTAGCCATTGCAGATCAAGTAGAAGACCCGAAAGAGGTTAAAGGACTGGTTCGCCGCGAGATCACTCAGTTCTTCACCCCAGGAACCATCTGTGATCTCGACGGGCTAGAACAGCAGCAGCCTAACTACCTAATAAGTGTTTGTGAAGATCCGAAAAATCGCCAGTGGTGTATCGTAGTGATGGAAGTCTCTACTGGCGAAGTTCGCTGTAGCAATTACCAGGACGAAGAACAGCTCGTTGAATTAGTAGCTAAATTTCGCCCTAAGGAAATTCTAGCTAGGAAATTTTATCACGAAGATTTGGGCCACCTGCTCGCAGCTCAAATACAAGAGTTTAATATCAATATAGAACAAATGCCCGAAGCGCCGCTTCGAAATGAATTAATACAAAATGAGTTATTTAGTGACGTATTTGGTCACGGTGGACTAGACTCCCACCCTTGCGGAAAAGTCATCGGTGGTAAGTCTGTCGTAGCAGCATCTATTCAATATCTTAAAGAGTTAAAGCAACAGGTATCACAGTTTAATTCTATAAGACCAATTGTAGAACAAAACACGATGAACTTAGATGAAACAGCTCGCAGGGACCTAGAAATCTTTGAAACGACTCGTCGTCGGCAAATGGAGGGCAGCCTTTACAAAGAGGTAAACTGCACCTTAACTGCCATGGGCTCAAGGCTGTTAAGGTCGTACCTATCCCATCCGCTGCTAGATTATAATTTGATTCGACAGCGCCAGGACTCAGTTGCTGAAATTCTAAAGCACCCAGATACTTTGAACGATCTGCGCTCGAGCCTCAAAAATATTAGTGACCTCGAAAGATTAGCCACTCGGGTAGCAAATAAAATGATAAGCCCCCGTGAGCTAGCCCAAATCAATCACACTTTGACTCAAACCGCGCAAATAACTAAGCACCTTGACGGAACGGTTAAAGCTGACTTGCTAGTCTCTCAACTCGCTCAGCTCACTAACAGTAAAACCATCAAGGACCTGCTAAACAGCGCAATTCTTGAACAGCCTAACAAGTTAGGCAATGGCCATGAAGTTTTCTGCCGCAATTATGATCCTAAATTAGATGAGATCAATGACCTGGCACAAAATGGTTCAGATAAAGTCGCTGAATACGAAGCCATGCTCCGTGCAGAAACTGAGATAGCTAGCCTCAAAATAAAAGCACACAAGACCTTTGGCTTACTAATTGAGGTCACCAAGTCAAACTTGGCAAAAGTCCCTGACTACTTTGTTAGGCGCCAAACCATGGTTAATAACGAGCGTTTTATCACAGAAGAACTTATAGAGCTCAATGAAGCTCTTATCTCTGCCAAAGAGCATGCCGTCGTCTACGAGCACGAACTTTACGTAAAGCTACTAGATCAGCTAGCACCCTTAGCAGCGATTTTACAACTTACCGCTCAAGCGGTTGCTGTTATCGACGTTTTCCAAAGCTTTGCCTGGAAGGCAGAAAATCACGCTTACTGTCGCCCGCAAACGAGCCGTACTAATCAGCTGCAGTTGAAGGGTTCTAGACACCCAGTGGTTGAGAGGTTTGTCGGCAGTCACAAGTTTATCCCCAATGACATTACGATCAGCCAAGACAAGCCGCACCTACTAATCACTGGGCCAAATATGGCAGGTAAATCAACCATCATGCGCCAACTAGCTTTAACCTCGATACTGCATCAAATAGGTAGCTACGTCCCGGCGACAGAGGCAAAGCTTCCCATTTTTGACCGCGTCTTTACCCGCGT
>JANQHA010000530.1 GCA_028282865.1 Oligoflexales bacterium | reverse complement strand
GACGACCATGTCAGGTACGGGCCAGGCGTTAACGACATCAAGCCTATGGGGTGTGCCGGGGATGCTTGTCCAGTTACGATTGTCGAGTACTCAGAGTTTCAATGTCCATATTGTGCGCGGGTGCTCCCTTCGGTTAAGAGAATCTTAGGTGACTATAAAGGTAAGGTCCGCTGGGTTATGCGAGACTTTCCTTTAAGCTTTCATAAAAGAGCTACCCCTGCAGCGGTTGCAGCTCACTGCGCGGGGAAACAGGATAAGTTTTGGAATATGTATGCCAAACTTTTTGAGAATCAGACGAAATTATCTGATGCAGATTTTGAGAAATATGCGGGAGCGATCAAAGGGTTGGATAAAAGCAAGTGGCAGAAGTGTGTGAAAAATCCTGGAACCATCCAGGCAAAAATAAAAGAAAACACTGCTAGCGGTGCGAAGCTTGGCGTATCTGGTACCCCAGCTTTTTTCATAAACGGTCGTAGACTATCTGGGGCGTTGCCATACGCAGAGTTTAAGCGAGTTATTGATGATGAACTTGCCAACTCCAAAAAGAAAAAATCTTAACGTAAAACTAAGAAATAATTTATAGAGCCCTTTTAAAGGGCTCTTTTTATATTTAGTAAGGTCTGGCAACCGCTCTGATCAAGTCAGATTTTCCTTGTCTTAAAAATGTCAAAATGTTACGCCAGTATTAAGAATCAAGATTTGAGCTAAAAATTAAATATGCCTATCAATGGCTGCTTTCCTTATGGATTTGGAGGTATCATGAAACGCAGGGGTTCGTTGGCGTGCTGTATTCTATGGTTAAGTTTGGGCTTTAATGGTTGTAGTGAGGGTGAGTCGCCTCTTAAAAGCGTCGTCACCATTGGACCAGACGCCCAGGTTTATGCGATTTATCAGAAAGATCAACTAGTTGTTCTTAAGAAATGTCCTGACCTTACGATTGTTGAAACTAAGGAGGATATCGAAACTAAGTGTCTGCTGTTGGGGCAAAGAAGGTTTCTAGCAAAGGCTTTTAAGCACGAGCTTAAGGGTACTTTTTGGGCGGATGATGTCCGTGACGAAGCGGAGATGAGTTCCTACCGCGCTTTGCTTGAGCATACTCACCGCTCGGTCGATGAGCTTGAAAATCGCCGCCAGAAGCTGCGCAAGCAGATTACAAAAATAGAGAAATTTATTGAACGCTTTCCAAGTGAGGCTGGAAGATATGAAAATGAGTTAGCTGATCTAAAGCAAGAGCTCAACGATAGCAACGAGCTTGCGATCATTGTTGATAATTTTAACCAATACCTCGATCAAACTATCAGAAACATTTCAGACGATGCTCAGGTTTATCACTCTATAGCAAGTGCCCCTGAAGATCGTTTGATGGTTGCTATGCTACAGTCGCTATATAAGGATGTTTTGGTCCCGTCTGTAAACTGGAAGAGCCGAAGATTAACTCGTTATAATGCAGGTCATGACGATGTCGATGCTTATAGTCCTGCAGTTTTACCAGACGGTCGCGTTGTCTATAGTTCCGATGCTTCTAAAAATCGAACTTTCGAGTTATGGATACTGGACATTGAAACAGAGGAAAAGACTCGTTTAACTAGCTATGGCATAGCTCATGGTGATGTCGATGCGCATGACCCTGCCGTGTTACTCGATGGCCGTATCGTATACAGCACAGATTTAAGTAGTAGTGGAATGTTCGAGCTCTGGATCATAAACCCGGAGACTAAGGAGAAAGAGCGCTTGACTCGTTATGATGTAGGTCATGGGAAGGTTGACGCTTTTGAACCAGCGGTGTTGTCTGATGGCCGTGTCGTCTATTCTACTGATATTTCAAATGACGGAGATTTTGAACTCTGGATTATAAACCCAGAGACCAAGGAGAAAGAACGTTTAACCCGCTATGATGAGAGTCATGGAAATGTCGATGCTTCTGAGCCAGCGATGTTAGCCGATGGCCGTATTGTCTACTCTACTGATATTTCACATGAGGGAGAGTATGAACTTTGGATTATAGATCCAGAGACCGAGGAGAAAGAGCGCTTAACCCGCTATGACGAAAGTCATGGAAATGTCGATGCCACCAATCCAACTGTGCTAGCCGATGGTCGTATTCTCTACTCTACAGATATTCGAAAGTCCGGTACCCAAGAGCTTTGGATCATAGATCCAGAGACCAAGGAGAGAGAGCGTTTGACGGGCAATGACCAAGGCCACGGCGATGTTGATTATTTTCATGCGACCGTATTGCTTGATGGTCGGATTGTCTACTCGGTTGATCTCACGAGTAACTCCGTATCTGAGCTTTGGATACTGGAGCCATAAAAAATTAGCTTTAAGGAAAAAGTTTTAAACTTAAAAGGATTTAAACTATGAAAAGAGTTGTATCAGTTATCATCTTAGCCCTTGTTTTAGGTTTGGTAGCCTGTGGTGAGCAGGATTCGACTTTCAAAGATCTGGTGACCATCGGTCCTAATGGAAAAGTCTTAGCAGCCTATAAGAAAGATCGCCTTATCATTTTACGACAGTGTCCGGATCTTACCATTGTTGATACTACAGATGATATCGAAGCCAAATGTTCTGCATTCGGACAAAAGAGATTTATCGCGAAATCCTTCAAGCAACGTCTCAAAAGCACGTTTTGGACTGAGGATGTGAAAAGTGAAGCTGAGATGAGTGATTACCGAGTTTTGCTTGACCACAATCAAAAGTCGGTGAATGAACTCGAAGATCATCGCCGAGAGTTGCGACAGAAAATTGATAGGATTGAAAAGTTTATCGCCCGCTTCCCTGGTGAGGCTGATAATTATGAAGCTGAACTCACTAACCTTAAAAAGGAGCTAGCAGATAGTAATGAGCTAGCGGCTATCGTCGATAACTTTAATGACTATATAGCGCAGGCGGTCGATGAGATTTCAACTACTGGCCAAGTATTCTATTTTCATTCAACTGCAGCAAGTGACAGCTTGATGGTGGCTATGCTTCAGGCACTCCTTCAAGAAGTCAATGGGCCCGACTCAACTTGGAATAGAAGAAAGCTTGTTGGCTACACCGGTGGGGTCGCCCGGGATCCTGCAGCGCTGTTGGATGGTCGGGTGGTGTATGCCCGCAGCCAAGGTAACAGCACTGAACTTTGGGTTATCGATCCCGATACTCTGGAGCAAGAACAACTAACCTATTCTGGTGAAGGTCATGGCGACATTGATGTCTATGATCCTGCTGTTATGCTAGATGGTC
>JANQHA010000184.1 GCA_028282865.1 Oligoflexales bacterium | reverse complement strand
CTCGACATTAATATTAGCCTTTTCTAATAGCTGGATGGCATCTTGAGCTATGCGAACACATGCTCCGTAGGTGACAAGAGTTACGTCGGTGCCTTCTCTCAGAATCTCTGCTGTTCCAAGTTTTATTTTAAAGTCGCAGAGGTTATCTGGAACTTCTTCTTTTACCCGGTAGCCGTTAAGAACCTCGCAGACAAAAGCTGGATCATCGCCCGATAATAAGGTGTTATACATTCCGGTCGCTTGAACCATATTTCTAGGTACACAAAAGTGCAGTCCCCGGCAGGCGCTTAGTATCATACTCATCGGAGATCCAGTGTGCCATATCCCTTCGAGTCGATGTCCTTTGGTTCTAACAATGACCGGAGCAATTTGACTTCCGGCTGATCGATAGTGCAAACTCGCAAGGTCATCAGACATACCTTGCAAGCAATACAGCACGTAGTCCAAGTACTGAATGTCGACGATTGGCCTTAGTCCGCGCATAGCAGCGCCGATGCCTTGACCGAGTATGGTCGCCTCACGGATGCCTGTATCGGTAACCCGTGTGATACCATATTTCTCCTGGAGGCCATCAAATTCAGTGTTAACACCTCCAAGTTGTCCGACATCCTCCCCGATAATAAATAGGCTAGGGTTTTTCCCTAGGTGGTGATCAAAGCAGCGCCTAATAACATTGCTGCCGTCTATTCGCTCTGGTTTGCTTCCATAGACTGGCGGAACGTCTTGCTGTTTCATCGGTGACCTTTGAGACTCCGAGTATAGGTACGAATTGTAACGCCTTCGGTTTGACTCAGTGTACTCAGTTAAATAATTTTTCAGGTCTACTATAGATTGGTTCTGTTCATGTCTCGTATCGATTAAAACCCGACGCATAGACGAAGCAATCGATCTTCTATTTAGTGACGGTGTTTTTGAAAGTGCTATACGGCTTTGCGCAACCAAAGCAGGGTCGCTGCACTGAGCTTCCACTTGCTCATATAAGCCGAGCACACGGTCGCGTTCTTTTTGTATAGGGTCACATAAGTCAGCCCAGGCTTTTTGTTGTTCAGATGTTACTTCTTCAGTGGTTTTTTCCTCTATTTTTGCAATGTCTGTTTCACTGATGCCCAGTTCCGAGATCATCCACTGCTTCATTCTAACCAAACAATCCATGTCAGTTTCGTACTGCATACGCTCGGGATTTTTATATCTTTCGTGAGAGCCGCTTGTTGAATGGCCCTGGGGCTGCGTGAGTTGCTGCACATGAATTAGTGCTGGGGTATGCGTCTTTCTAACTGTTTGCGAAACCCTCTGGTAGGTTTCGACCAATTTAGGGTAGTCCCAGCCTGCTACCGTTTCGATGTAAAATCCGCTGCAATCATCGGGGCCTTTTTGGAAGCCAGCAGTAATTTCTGAGATGGACTCTTTGGTTGTCTGATACTTTTTAGGAACTGAAATACCGTAGCCATCGTCCCAAACTGAAAGTAAGATCGGAACTTGCAATACACCGGCAGCATTTAATGTCTCCCAAAAAAGCCCCTCGCTCGTAGAAGCGTCTCCGATCGTACCGAAAGCGATTTCGTTACCATTGATCGAGAAATTCGACTCTTTATGTAATTGGGGATCGTTTCTATAAAGCTTCGAGGCGTAACCTAGTCCTAGTAATCTCGCCATTTGTCCAGCAGTTGGCGAAAGGTCGGCGGCACAATTGAACTGCTTGGTTTGATCTTTCCATGAGCCATCTTCGTTCACATACCGTATGGAATAATGAGAGTTCATTTGACGACCGGCTGACGCAGGCTCGTTTTCTGGGTTGGTATCGGCGTAAAGTTGTGCAAAGAACTTTCGAACGCTTGAAGCTCCTAGTGCAAACATGATGGTTTGGTCGCGGTAGTATCCTGAGCGCCAATCACCTTTTTGGAAAGATTTAGCCAAAGCGATTTGCGCGACCTCCTTTCCGTCTCCAAAGATGCCAAATTTTGCTCGACCCGAAAGCACTTCGCGCCGACCAATTAAGCTCGCCTGTCGGCTCATATATGCGATGGTATAGTCGTTTAACACCTCAGAGGCTTCGAGTTTGATCGAATTTACCAGGTTGCTGCTCATTCTAGATTCCTTAATGATTCTAACGCAGTTAAAGTAGAAAGACTTTATCGAGATTAGCTGATTGATGCAAGTGCGCAGAGTTGCTATGTTCGGTACTTTGCTTCACTACTAACCCCGCGGGAATAAGATGTATGGACCATTGGCATTTCTCTCATTTCCTGACTGAAGGCGGCTGGGAGTCTGATTGCTATATAAGCTGCGATGAATATGGTCGGATTACGAATGTTTCAAAGCCACCCGAGGTTGAACTAAATAGCTACACAAAAATAGCTGGTTTAAGCATTCCCTCTTTTCTTAATGCCCATTCCCATGCATTCCAATACGCCATCGCAGGTTTGGGTGAGCTTTTCCCCCGAGAAGCTGGTGCAGATGACTTCTGGAGTTGGCGCCGATCTATGTACGAAATGGCCCTAAGTTTATCGCCGGCCGCGGTGGAGTCGATAGCAGCCATGGTTTATTTAAAAATGCTGAAGGCTGGCTACTCCCACGTCGCAGAGTTTCACTATATTCACAAAGACAGCCAGGGCAATGCCTACGAGCCTTTAGCAGAAATGTCTTTGTGCCTGACTCGTGCGGCGGAGAGGGTGGGAATCGGCCTCACTATTTTGCCGGTTTACTACCGCAGTGGAAATTTTGGCGAGCCTGCTTCGCCGGCTCAGCGACGTTTTGTTTTTGCTAACGTTCGGGAGTATCTAGCATTAGTCGATAACCTCCGCCAGAGTTTGCTAGGCTCTAGCACCAAGCTTGGTTTAGGGGTACATTCTCTTAGGGCTGCTTCGATCGAGGAGGTGCTAGAAGTTTCTAGTAATTGTCTAAATGGCGAGGTCTTTCACCTGCATATTGCTGAGCAGCAAAAAGAGGTAGCCGACTGCTTGAGTTACCATAACAAGCGACCTGTGGAGCTACTACTTGATTCTAGGTCGGATCTGAAAAATTTTTTCCTAGTTCATGCAACCCATTTAAATGACAATGAGGTGTCTCGCTTGGCAGCTTCTGAAGCACGGGTTGTCTTATGCCCGACGACTGAGGCAAACCTGGCAGACGGTATTTTCCCGTTAAATAATTTTATTAAGCAAGGCGGGCAATTTTGTATTGGCAGTGATAGTCATATTGCTGTCGATCCGCTTGAAGAGCTTAGGTTGCTAGATTATGGCCAGAGACTTCGGTCGCATCGCCGGTTGTCGATTGATGATGTTAACGACCCAGCTGCTCTTCTTTTTGAACACTGTTGTGTTAATGGCCAAGCAGCGTTGGGTCTGGCTGAGGACGCTAAGTCTTTTAAAATCGGTAGCAAGTTAAATGTGATTACTTTTAGCGGTCAGGAGCCTTTGTTAGCCGCTAGAAAACCAGACCTATGGCTTGCTACCTTGATCTATGCACTAGGCGGGGTTAGGCCTATATCTGTCATCGCAGATGGTAATCAGGTGATCTCAGAAGGCAGTCATCAGCTCCAATCTGAGATTTATCAAGAGTTCGAAGATTTGTTAAAATCTATTTAGCTTTTTTACTTGATGACGACGCGTATTTTTGTGTGGGAATTTTTAATTGGTTGTGAGTCCTTAATTCATCTGCCTTATGCTCGAGTTTAAACTTTTTCTTCATAAGTTTATTTGCTTCGGCAGGAGCACTTCTTGGCGTCTCAAAGAAAAAAACCGTTCGATCTCGATTCGTATCTGGGGAGCTTGCTGAGGGTTTTTGAATTTCGATGAATGTTAGACCCCAACTAGATTGAAGGCCAGAGACCTTGTTCCCTTTGACTTTTATGTGGTAACTGATTCGTTCAATTGGGTTGCCAGCAGATGCTACCACATCTCCATCTTTCGCATACTCGGTTAAAAACTCAACGAAGGCTGTAACGCCCGCTTGGTTTTCTCTGGTTACTGCAGATTCTAAATTATTATAGTAGCTTGCAATACCTTTGGCCGGTATCAAGGCTGCAAGAATAGCAGCGAAATAGGTGCTGACTTTTGGAAAAAATCTGTGGCTGTAGTCAAATATCTTTCCCAGTCCAATACCACTTAAGCACAGATAAATAGGCACTAGTGGCAACAATGTTCTGCTAGGAGGAACTACTTTTAGAATAAAACTTGCTATTGGTGGCCCAATGATCATAGTGAAGAAGACAGCGAACAGATACCGGTTTGACTTCCATAAGCAATAGAGCGCGAACCCAGCAGATAGTAGGACTGTAAAAGAAATGACTGGCCCCTGACCGGTAGAAATATACTCAAAAAAATCAGTGAAGAAATGGGATGGCACTTTGCTGGCAATTGCTTGCCAATCAACGCGGTCAACGCTTGAAAGTGCTTTTATGCCTTCTTTGTAAATAATAGGAGAGTAGAATAAGAAAGTCATTGCTGCCGTCGTGAGTCCGATGGTAGCGGTGTTTTTAAGGCCACCTGTCTCTTTTGATTTGAGCCAACTACGCAGGCTGAAGAGCGCGTAAAATATACCCATTGGTAGTAATATTGCCAAGATAGAAGGAACTGTGTAAAGAGTCAACGCGAAGACCAACCCGATGAGTGCTGAAAGCTTGGGGTTAGACTTTTCTCGAATGAGATAAATAAGAAATACACTCAATAATACAAGGAAGCATTGGATGATATAGCCTCGGGCATTAGATGAGAAGTCTATGAGATAGAAGCTTGATGACATGAAAGCCAGAGAGAAAAGGGCAGCAAGAATCCCAGCCACCCTCCAGGTGATGAATGCTGCTAACGCTAGTAGTGAGCAACCGAAGCTGAAAGCAACCAGCCTCACGGAGCTTAAGTCATAACTAAATATTTTTGCAGCTATGTTGCCTAGTAAACTATGGAATACATGGTTGTTAGGTAGATTGTAAGTAGATACTGCATGGCGAATCCCTGACAAAACATAGTTTCTGAAAGTGTAGGTCTCGTCATATCTAATCGGACTTGCTTGGGCCATTACCCTAATAACGATGCCGGCGATGAATACAGCAACCATTACAATTAATAAAAATCTCTTTTCATTTGAGACCTTAGCTATTTTGCTACCCTCGCGATACTTATCAAAAGTTAACAATGACAGCTGACTAACAAAAAATCCAACGGTTATTTCTATGATTCTTACAGTTGCTGATGTTAGGCAACGGGAGTATATTAGGGCTTCCATTTTAAAGTAAAGGAGTGTTCAAAATGAAGTGGTTTCTAAAATGTTTCTTGGTTTTTACAGTGGTATCTGGTGTGGCCGAAGCGAAAACCTGTAATCTTGAGATTTCAGGAAATGACATGATGCAGTTCGACAAGGCTACTTTGAAGGTAAATAAGTCTAAATGCTCTAAAGTTAAGCTAACTCTTAAGCATTCTGGGAAGAAGTCCGTAATTTCGATGGGGCATAATTGGATTTTGGTTAAAACTGATGATTTTTCATCTGTTATGGTTGATGCAATGAAAGCTGGTGCGGACAAAAATTACGTTCCGGTAGATCGATCGAAAGTCATAGCAGCTACAAAACTAATTGGTGGCAAGGATAAACCAAAGTCGGTCACGTCTACTTCGGTTACTTTCAGTACGAAAAAGCTTAAAAAGGGTGGCGACTACACTTATTTTTGTGGTTTTCCTGCTCATGCGATGATGATGAAGGGAAAGTTTATAGTAGAGTAATATCGGTCTCACCTTTAACAAATAGGGCGAGTATAGCGGGTATCTTAGAAGATGCCCGCATTGATAACTTGCCTTGGCAGTGGCGCGGCTCTAAATCTTTTGAAACTTAGCAGTAAAATGCCGTAAGAATGGGGCCTGGTATTCAAACCTGAAGCCCCTTAACTCTTCTAAGTGTGGTGCCAGGTAACCGATCATTTCTATCATGTAGTCTACGTGGCTTTGAGTGTAAACTCGTCTAGGCATTGCTAGCCGGACTAACTCC
>JANQHA010000210.1 GCA_028282865.1 Oligoflexales bacterium | reverse complement strand
CCACCGGCTAAAATAATACCTCTTCTGTTCGAAGTAGTACTTAGCTTCATTTTAGTTCCTCTCCCCCTAAAAGACCCAACCGAGAACCTTTGTAACCTTCCGCTAAACTCTGGCGCCAACCCTTATTGCTTAGATACCATTGAATCGTTTGTCGAAGCCCCTGCTCCAAATTAACCTTCGGCTTCCAGTCTATCTTGGCTTCTGTGGCTGCGGTATCGATAGCATAGCGGAAGTCATGGCCTGGACGATCCGCAACAAAATTAATCAAATCTGCATAGCTAAGTTGGTTGGCGCGAGGAATTTCTTCGTCAAGAAGCGAGCATATTGTTTTAACCAGATCTAAGTTGCTAATCTCCTGGTTACCACCAAATAAATAAGTGTCACCACTTTGGCCTTGCTCAATTGCAGCAATAAGTCCGTCTGCGTGATCATCGACGTAGATCCAGTCGCGAATATTGCTACCATCTCCATAAACTGGCAGAGGGTTTTGTTCCAAGGCCTGAAACAGCATATGAGGTATGAGTTTTTCCGGAAACTGATAAGGGCCGTAATTGTTTGAGCAATTAGTCACAATAGTCGGCAGTCCATATGTTTTATGCCAGGCACGAACTAGATGATCCGATGATGCCTTACTAGCTGAATAAGGTGAATTAGGATCATAGGGAGTATTCTCATTGAATTTACCGAACTCTCCGAGCTCGCCAAAAACTTCATCAGTGGAAATATGATGAAATATAAACTTGCTAGGATCTTGTTTTTTGTCTTTACACCAGTATTTATAAGAGGCGTCCAAAAGCTGATAAGTGCCAACAATATTCGTATTAATAAAATCTGCTGGTCCGTTAATCGACCGATCGACGTGGGTTTCTGCGGCCAGGTGCATGACAGCATCAGGCTGGTATAGGCTAAATAATGCACTTATAGCTGACTCGTCGCAGATATCGACTTTTTCAAATTGGTAACGACCGCTAGTTTCAACTTCCGAAAGTGACGCCAAACTAGCGGCATAAGTCAGCTTGTCAACATTACAAACATGCCAGGTGGTTTCGGAGATGATTTTCCGAATCACAGCCGAACCTATAAACCCAGCTCCGCCAGTTATAAGAATTTTCACTAAACGACCTTTTTAAAAGAACAACTTATAAAGCTAAACAGTAGCGCGCAATCATACCTTAGCGCCTATTTTTTTGCTAATAGTTTGCGCAACAGATCGCCAGCTTGGGTAGCTACAAGTCACAGCTGCGGATACAAGAAGCGTCATACAAAAACAAATCAAATCAACAGTTTGTATTGTAAAACCGCGGTATCGTGTAAATCACCCCTAGCGGTAAAACAGTAGTTGACATCGTGGCTTTATCCCCTATATAAACCCAGATATTCTGACGCTGATTATGTGATTCTAAGACTTAACATCCAGCTAATCCGACTGAATTGGAAATTATCGTTACTTTTAGGTGAAACTACTCTAAAGCCAGTATGAGGTGGTCTACAGTGAAATACAGGGTTGCGCTAATTACAGTATTTTTTATTTTTTTTAACCAGATAGCTACTGCGGACGTGTATGATGAATGTGGCGCAGTGTTTAGCGTGTCTTTTAGCACCAAGACTGAGGTCTTTAATGAAAATAGTGGCCCAGTCAACAAACTATCTCAGCTTATTGCAGACTTGGATATTAACCCAGATTTTTACAAAGTTTTAATTGACAATACATTTATTATCGAAGTCAGCCCCGACAGCCCAGCCGCTTATGCTGAATTGAGAAGTAAAATTAGTAGGCTCGCCCAACAAGAGCAAACTCCAACCTTCGAGCATAATCAACAGATTTCTGAACTTAGCCCCGTTATGAAAAAATCATTAGCACGGCGCTATGCATCCGAGGTTTCTTGCGCTGCTTCGGGTTGTGCGTGGGTTGTAGCAGGGGTTTCACCACTAATCCTGCTCTCGTTATGGCTGTCAAAAGTTCCCTTGCCTTCCTTTATCGAACATTTTGCCATGATTTATGGTATGGCCTGGCCGTACTCTCCGATTTTATCGATGGCTTCAGTGGGAATAGGCATGATGGATTTTCAGCAATACATGAAAAAATTAAAAACTCTCAAGGATCAGGATGAATCAAGGCCGGCAACTATTTTAGCAAACCAAAAACCATTAATAAATGCAATTAGAAAACAAATAGCAGCACAAGATGATAATTCCAGGATTAACATCATATATTTCATTAGCAATGGCTCAAATAAAGTAACTAATAACCTTTACCAAAATAGATACAAATTATGGCAGGTGCCGTCGGAAAAATTTAAAAAACTCCTTCAGTCATTACAAGCCGAAAAATGATTAATGTACTTTGCAGCCGCCTGCAAAG